>JAPOVO010000210.1 GCA_026708165.1 Chloroflexota bacterium
GTAGTGGGACTCTCTGAGGCGCACTTCGGTCTGTTGGCCGGTGCTGGACTCTTAACGCGTTTGGCGCTGACCTCGTTCGGCCCGGCCCTGGGCAGCCGCATCGGGGCTTTGCGCGCCATTGGGTTTACGCAGCTGTCGTCTATTCCGCTGCTGCTGACTATGGCATTCCTGCCAACGCCCATTGTCGCCTCGGCCGCCTATCTGGGACGGGGCGCGCTGATGAACATGGCGCAGCCGCTCAGGAGCGCGTTCTACATGGACGCGGTTCAGCCGGATTCGAGGCCGGCGGTAAACAGCCTCATGCTCGTTTCGTGGAACATGGCCTGGGCGGGCGGCTCAGCCGCTGGTGGCGCGCTGCTCGGAGCGGGAATGAGCCAGGTCCAATTCGGCCTCACCGCGGCGCTCTACGCGCTCGCCAGCATGTTGTTGCTGTTAGCGTTCAACCGCTAACGAAACGCGCCCTAGAGCCGCCCCTTGTACGCCATTCAGGCTCGCAATCTTGCCGCCAACACCGGGACAACCTTGGCTGACACAATCTGGGCATCGGAATGAAAGCGCCTCCCCAGAAGGCGCCATTCACAGGTGAGCGCCGGTTACCCGAATCGTCGCTTAGGCCGCGCTGCCAGGCTCCTCGGCAAGACGTCCGGCTGGCGGAGCGGCAGGCGATTCGGGAGCGGGAGGCTCTACTTGAGGCTCCACCTTGGCCGGCTCCTCTGCCTTAACGGGAACGGGCAATTCTCTGCCCTCATAGAGAGCCTTAAAGTCCTCGATGCCAATCGTCTCCAACCTGGTCAGGTTGTCGGCGACCCGCCGCAGCGCTGCCTCATTCTGCCGCAGGATGTCGGTAGCCCGCTGATGGGCCTCCGACACTAGTCCGGTTACCTCCCCATCGATCTGCTCGGCAACCGACTCACTGTAGTCACGCGTTTCCGCGATGTCCCGCCCCAGGAAAACCAGTTCGTTGACCTTGCCGAAAGTTCGCGGACCAAGCTTGGCGCTCATGCCGTACTGAGTGACCATTTGGCGCGAGAGCGTAGTGGCCTGGTTTAGATCGTTGGCCGCACCGGTGGTTATCTCGTTAAAGACCAGCATTTCCGCAGCCCGTCCCCCCATCATCGTGGCGAGCTGGTCCATGTACTGCGTCCGGCTCATCATCGACCGGTCCTCTACGGGCAGGAACCGTGTATAACCGCCCATCCGTCCCCGAGCGATGATTGAGATCTTGTGCACGGGGTCCATTTCGCCGAGCAAATGCCCAACAAGTGCGTGACCCGTTTCATGTATCGCCGTAACGAGCTTCTCTTTGTCGCTGATTACCCGGCTCTTGCGTTCGGGACCAGCCATCACGCGATCGATTGACTCTTCCAGATGGACCATCGCGATCTTCGATTTGTTCTCGCGGGCAGCCAGTATCGATCCCTCGTTTAGCAGATTCTCCAGATCGGCCCCTGTGAATCCCGAAGTCTGTTTCGCAAGCGTAAGCAAGTCGACGTCGGCTTCCAGCGGCTTGCTGCGAGAGTGGACCTTGAGGATTGCCTCGCGTCCACGGATGTCGGGCCGATCTAGAATCACCTGGCGGTCAAATCGTCCGGGCCTCAGGAGCGCGGGATCGAGAATATCGGGGCGGTTGGTCGCCGCCAGCACGATGACCTTCGTGTCGCTTTCGAATCCGTCCATCTCAACCAATATCTGGTTCAGCGTTTGCTCGCGTTCGTCGTGACTTCCTCCCAGCCCTGCGCCGCGCTGACGTCCGACCGCGTCGATCTCATCCACGAAGATCAGACAGGGAGCGTTATTCCGCGCCTTGTCGAAGAGATCTCGCACGCGTGACGCCCCAACGCCGACGAACATCTCGACGAACTCCGATCCGCTGAGACTGAAGAACGGCACGCCGGCCTCGCCCGCCACGGCCTTGGCGAGGTAGGTCTTGCCGGTCCCCGGCGGCCCCACCAGCAACACGCCGCTGGGAATGCGCGCGCCGATTTTGGTGAACTTCTCCGGATATTTCAGAAACTCGACAACCTCGGCTAGCTCTTGCTTGGCCTCGTCGACTCCCTGCACGTCCTTGAACGTAACGGTGGGGCGGTGGCCGGATATCATCCGCGCCTTGCTCTTCCCGAACGACAACGCCTGATTGTTGCTCCCCTGGGCCTGACGCATCATGAAGATCAGTATTCCAATGAACAGAAGGACCGGGAACATCGAGGTGAGGAATTGCACCAGGAACCCGAGACGACCCGACTCCTCGAAAGTTACTCGCACGTCCTCGCGATCGCCGACGTTCAAGCCACGCGCGTTCAGATCGGAGTTGATATCCGTGCGGTCATTCATGATCGCGTACCGGGCGGTATTGCCCGACTTCAGCACCACGCGGTTGCCGCTGATTACCAGTTCCGGCGTCCGTCCGGATCGCGCGTCTTGTACGGCGGCGGTCAACAATTGCGTGTAGCTGATCTTCTGCTCGCCGGCCCCTTGCGTGAAGATCATGTAGATAACGGCCAGGACCGCCACACCAATAACTAGGTAGACGAACCCGTTTCGCATAAACCGGTTACTCAATCTCAAAAATCCCTCTTGGATAGCCCCGATTCCACATCGAATCGAGGCTCGACTTTACGCTCAGTCAAATTGACGTTGAGCTTTTTTAGCCTTATGTCGATGATATCACCGATCCCGCCCTAAGCGGCGATCCAAACGTCGGAGTCTCCCCACTTGCAAGCCGTTCTGAACCACCTCGGACGCCACTGCCGCTGCGTCAGCTTTTGACATCTCCACAAGTATTAACGAGGCGCAGTTCCAGGATGTTATCCGTCCTGTCGGTGACCCTGTAACGGCTGTCAATCTCCAGGCCGCCGACCCAAACTACCCCGTTAGTTCCTGCCACGATGGGTATCCCGTCGCGTCGCCAGAAAGGGACACGACGCTGTATTAGAAACCTGCTCAGCGAGACGTCTCCTCTGCCGAGCGGGCGCAGCCGGTCGCCGCGGCGCCGCCCGCGAACTAATAGATGCTCTCCCACTGTTGCATAGTCCAGGTACGCCGTGTCTGGGGGCTTGACGGTGAGTGATTCCTTTACCCATTGGACTTCGAGCCGGTCTTGGATGATG
>JAPOVO010000494.1 GCA_026708165.1 Chloroflexota bacterium
GTGCGTCCAGGATGCGGCGAATCTCGCTGATAATCGCGGTACGCATCCGGAACGTACTTCGGACCTCGGGTCCGGCTATCAGATCGAGGTATCGCTGACGGTATCTCGTCTCGTGATCGGAGAGGCCGTGAAACTTCTCCGGGAGCGGCCTCAGGCTCTTCGAGAGCATGTGCAGCGATTCGACGCGAACCGTGACCTCGCCGGTCCTTGTCCTGAATAGCGTGCCGCTCGCTCCCAGAAAGTCGCCTATGTCGAAGAGGTCTAGAAAACGCGCGAACTGCTCCTCGCCGAGGACGTTCTTCTGCAAATAGAGCTGGATGCGGCCCGCGCCATCCTGAATGTGGACGAATGCGCTCTTGCCCATGCGATTGAACCGCACCAAGCGCCCGGCCACCGAGCAGACCCGCGAATCCACCTTTCCGTCCTCGAACTCCGAAAGCGCGCCTACGGAGGTATGCGTTCGCTCGAAATTGTGGGGAAACGGATCGATGTCCAGATCGCGCAGCCTTTTCAGCTTTGCGAGCCGCGGTGCTACCAGGTTTTCCGCGTGACGGGGTGTCTCGGAATCCATCTATTCGAGACGAATAGGAATGCTACGAGATTTCCAGGATCGTGTAATCGAAATCGCCGCCGGGAGCTTTGACTCGAACTACATCGCCGACTCGTTTTCCGAGTAATGATCGCGCGATCGGCGACTCGTGGGAGATCTTTCCGTTCTGAGGAGCAATCTCCGCCGGGCCGACGATGTTGAATTCAAGCTCAACGTTGTTCGCGTTCGCGACCTTTACGAAGCCGCCGATCGATACCACGTCGCGATCGTGATCCCTGACTATGCGGGCGTTATTTAGAGTGTCTTCTAACTCCGCTATGCGCCCTTCGATAAAAGCCTGCTCGTTCTTGGCGTCGTCGAACTCGCCGCCTTCAGACATCTCGCCGAACTCTTTTGCCCTGTGAATCTTTGCTGCGATTTCGGGGCGCCGCTCGTACTTGAGCTGCTTAAGCTCTTCTTCGAGTTCCGCTTTGCCTTCTACGGTGAGAAATGTTCGTGTGCCCATTGGTGAGACCCCACCTGACCACTAGTGGAAGGAACGCGCTCCACAATCCTCACGATCCGCGGAGCCGGACGCTGTGCCGCCGTCCTTTATAGCCAATTGTAATGTCTGTAATGTCGCCGGGGGAAACCTACCGTCCAGTCACGGCAAGTCTCGCCGGCTCCCGACTGGCTCAGCGGAGAGCCTGGTAGTTGGGGGCTTCTTTCGTGATGATGATGTCGTGAGGATGGCTTTCCTGGAGGCCGGCGGAAGTCATGGTTACGAAGCGTCCTCCGGCTTTTAGCGCGGCTATGTCGGGTGTTCCGCAGTAACCCATGGCTTGGCGCAGTCCCCCTACGATTTGGGCGATCGTCATGCTCAACGCACCCCGGAAGGGGATTTGCCCCTCGATGCCCTCGGCTACAAGCTTGGCCGTGTCGTCGACGGTTTCCTGAGCGTAGCGGTCGCGCGAGTAACCGCGCGCCCGCATCGCGCCGATAGACCCCATGCCCCGGTAATGCTTGTAACGCTCACCCTGATACAGGATTATCTCGCCGGGACTTGCGTCTGTTCCCGCGAAGAGGCTCCCGATCATTACGCAATCGGCGCCGGCCGCTATTGCCTTCGCGACATCGCCCGAATAGCGAATCCCGCCGTCGGCTATCAATCCGACGCCGTGTTCGGCGCAAACGCTGGCGCAATCGGTGATTGCGGATATCTGCGGAACCCCAACTCCCGCCACAACCCTGGTGGTGCAAATTGTCGAAGGGCCGACTCCGACCCTGATTGCGTCGGCGCCGGCGGCTATGAGGTCGGAAGCTCCCGCTGCCGTGGCCACGTTGCCCGATACCACGACCACGTCCAGGTTGCTCTTGGCCCATTCGGTCATTTCAATAACGCGATTACTGTGGCCGTGAGCTGTGTCCACGACGATTACGTCGACCTCGCTCTGGACCAGTTCCCGCGCGCGTTCCTTGGCGTCGTCCCCCACTCCCACCGCGGCGCCTACTAGCAGACGACCCTTGGAGTCGAAGATCGTGTTTGGATACTGAGCCCGCTTGCTCAGGTCTTTGACCGTAATCAGCCCTCGGACGATATAGTCCTCGTCCACCACGGGCAGCTTTTCCACCCGGTGTTCGTGAAGAACTTGCTCGGCCTGATCGAGCGTCGTGCCAACCGGAACGGTAACCAGTCCCTCCGTCGTCATGAGGTGTGAGACGGGGGTGTTTACGTCCCGACAGAATCTGATATCGCGATTGGTCAGAATGCCCGTCAGCTTGCCGGACGGTTCGGTGATCGGGACGCCGGAGATGTGGTACTTCCGCATGATTTGGAGGGCGTCGCTGAGCAAGGCGTCGGCCCCCATTGTGATGGGATTGATGATCATGCCCGACTGCGTGCGCTTCACCTTGTCGACCTCGGCGGCCTGAACCTCGACGGGAAGATTGCGGTGGATGATGCCCAGACCCCCGTCCCGGGCTAAACCTATCGCCATGTCCGACTCGGTGACCGTGTCCATGGGCGCTGAAATCAGAGGGACCTCGAGCGACAGGGACTGTGTGAGGCGAGTCTGCACGTTGACTTCGGCCGGTAAGACGTCGGACTTGAGCGGCGTGAGCAAAACATCGTCGAAAGTGAGGCCGCGCCCCGAAAATTTCTCAGCCGGCATAGTCGATTCCAACCTCCGTGCGTGCCAATCCCTCAACGCGTCCAATACCGGCAACGCCGAGCTCAAACCCGTAATCGCAGTCCAAAGTCGATCTGAAGGTCCACCGAACACTCGATTGCTCAGGAAACGAGCGCTCAGTATGTGAAATCATGGCCCGCCTTGGCCTTACAGCCGACAACGGTCGTGACTTGCGGGAGCATAAAAAGAGGCCCCGTCGAGGCGACGGGGAGATTGTCTCAGAGAGACGGCGAATTACGACGCGGGTGCGGGTCATGCGCACCCGCACTGCCGGCGGTCTTGAAACCGCAGCTTGTCGAGTAGCTCCATCAATGGATTGTACCTGCACATCCACCTGATTCCAACCACTTGCGCCGCTCCAGATGGTGCA
>JAPOVO010000413.1 GCA_026708165.1 Chloroflexota bacterium
CTACAGTTTTTTTTTTCTATATTTTGAAAACTCGAATCGGCGGTGATAGTGTTGAACCGTAGTGGCTGATTTAGATATAGGACTATTTAAAGACTCGGCGGAAGGGTGGCGCCAGCCGGCGAACCCTTTGAGTGGTGCCCCTTGAAAGAGGACTAGCTGACTCGACCGCCGCACCCCATATCGGAAAGGGCGATCTGCCAACGCGAATGGAAAACTCTAACGGCTACTTGCTCCAGGTAGAGGACCTTAAGGTCTCCCGCGCCGACCAGGAAATCCTCACAGGCGTGAATCTGTCCGTGCGTCGCGGCGAGGTACATGCTGTGATGGGGCCCAACGGATCGGGCAAGAGCACGCTCGCGAACACCCTGATGGGAAGCCCCGACTGCGAGATCCTCGGTGGCCGCGTCGTATTCAAAGGCGAAGACGTAACTGAAGAAGACCCGGACGTCCGCGCCAAGATGGGCATGTTCCTCGCGTTTCAGTATCCCGTGGCGATACCAGGCGTGCCCCTGCACGGCTTTCTGCGGGCGGCGATCAACTCGCGGCGAGAGCCGGACGACGAAATCCGCGTGCGCGACTTCCGAAGACTTATGATGTCGAAGATGGATCTGGTGGGCATGGACCAGTCCTTCGCCAGACGCTATCTAAACGAAGGTTTTTCGGGAGGCGAGAAGAAGCGCTCGGAAATTCTCCAGATGGCGGTGCTGGAGCCGGAGCTCGCAATCCTGGACGAGACCGACTCGGGCCTCGACATCGACGCGCTGCGGACCGTCGCCAACGGCGTCAACACCTTGATGCATCCGGAAATGGGGATTCTGCTGATCACCCATTATGAGAGAATTCTTAAATACATAGAGCCGGACTACATCCACGTATTCGTGGACGGCCGAATAGTTCGGTCGGGAGGCAAGGAACTCGCAATGGAACTGGAAGAGCGCGGATACGACGAGTATCTCGCCCCGGTGGCGGGAGGGGTATAAAAGACATGGCGGTCAAAATTGAGGCGCCTGATTACGACGTAAAGTTCGACTACAAGTACGGGTTCCACGACAAGGAAGCCGCGGCGTTCAAGACCGAGAAGGGTCTGAGCGAGCAGGTAGTCCGTCAAATCTCGGAAGTGAAGGGCGAGCCCGACTGGATGCTCGAGTATCGGCTCGACGGTCTCAAGCACTTCCTTGAGCGGCCTATGCCGGAGTGGGGCGCCGATCTCGACGGCATCGACTTCGACGACATGTACTACTACGTCAGACCGACCGCCGGCAACGCCGAAGACAACTGGGACGACGTTCCGGAATACATCAAAAACACATTCGATAAGCTGGGGATTCCCGAAGCGGAGCAGAAATTCCTCGCCGGAGTCGGAGCGCAGTACGACTCCGAGGTCGTCTATCACAACGTGATCGAGAAGCTCGAAGAGCAGGGCGTGGTATTCCTCGACATGGACAGCGGCCTCCGCGAGCACCCTGAACTTGTGAAGAAGTACTTCGCCAAGCTCATTCCGGTCAGAGACAACAAGTTTTCGGCGCTAAACACCGCTGTATGGAGCGGTGGGAGCTTTGTCTACGTTCCACCCGGGGTCAAGGTGGAAATGCCTCTGCAGGCATATTTCCGCATCAACTCCGAGCGAATGGGGCAGTTTGAGCGAACGCTCATAATCGCCGATGAAGGCTCCGATGTGCATTACATCGAAGGCTGCACCGCGCCGATCTACGCCACCGACTCGTTGCATTCGGCCGTCGTCGAGCTGATAGCGTTCGATAACGCGCGAATCCGCTACACCACAATTCAGAACTGGTCCAACAACGTCTACAACCTCGTCACCAAACGCGCCAGCGCCGGCAAGAACGCATCGGTCGAGTGGATCGACGGCAACATCGGCAGCAAGGTGACCATGAAGTACCCATCGGTCTACCTAATGGGCGAGGGGGCAAGAGGTGAGATTCTCTCGGTCGCGTACGCCGCCAACGGTCAGCATCAGGACGCCGGCGGCAAGGTCGTGCACGCCGCACCCAACACCAGCTCGACGATCAAGTCCAAGTCGATAAGCAAAGGCTCCGGCCGCACGAGCTATCGCGGCCTCCTCAAGGTCGAAAAAGACGCGCGGCAGGCCAAGTCGTTCGTCGTCTGCGACGCCCTGCTTCTCGACGAGGAATGTCGTTCCGACACCTATCCCTACATAGAGATCGAGGAAGACGACACCCAGGTCGGCCACGAAGCCACGGTCAGCAAGATCGGCGACGATCAGCTTTTCTATCTGATGAGCAGGGGACTGTCGGAAGTCAAGGCCAGGGCGATAATCGTCACCGGCTTCGTGGAGGAGTTCATCAAAGAGCTGCCGATGGAATACGCGGTCGAATTGAACCGCCTCATCGAGCTCGAGATGGAAGGAGCGGTCGGCTAGTCGACCGCCCGCCCCGGACCGTCCAGACAACAGTGACTCCGAGTAACCGGACTGACCGCCGTGTCTGTTGAAGTCGAAGCCCTGAAACCAACAGGCGCTCTTGTAGAAGAGATATCCGCGGCCCAATCCGAGCCGAAATGGATGCTCGATCTGCGGCTGCGCGCGTGGGAAGAGTACCAACGACTGCCCATGCCGAAGCCCACCGACGAAACATGGCGCCGCACCAACCTGCGGGGCGTCGATCCGGGAGCGTTCAGCGCCTTCGACCATAACGGCTCGAGCGGTGTTCCCGACGTGCCAAGCCTGCTCCCCGCCGACGCTTTCGCCGGCCGGTTGCTCCACGTCGACTGGCACAGCCGCGATCGCGTGCTCGACAACGGACTGGAGGAGAAGGGAGTGGTCCTCTGCGATCTGCGCACGGCACTCCGAGACCACGAGGACGTCGTTAAGCAGTATTTCCTTAACGATGCGCCGGAAACCTCGCTCGCCAAGTTCGAGTCGCTGCACACCGCCCTCTGGTCGGGCGGTACGCTTGTCTACGTACCGGACGGCGTCGAGGTCGAGTTGCCGCTGCACAGCTTGGCGCGAATGAGCGCCGCCGGCATCTCGACGTTTGCCCACACTCTCGTGATTCTCGGATCGAATTCCAGGCTGGATCTCGTCGAGGAAGCCGGATCCGAAACCGC
>JAPOVO010000120.1 GCA_026708165.1 Chloroflexota bacterium
GCGAAGGCACCAAGGTGATGCTAAAGGCGGGCTGAGTCCAAACCGCGCACGCTGATCCTGCCTGCCCTGAGCTTGTCGACGGGTCGAAGCGGAGCGTCAATCAGCGCGCGGATACGAACAGCCGTATACCCGATTTGATCGGCTGCGCGCCAGCTCGCGTACCTGGCCGAACCATTTCCGCAAGAGACCCTCGTGCGACTGGGCTGAGCCCTGAACGACAACGAACTCACCGGTCGGCTTGAGCAGCCGGGCGGCTTCGCGGATCAGGCGTCTTGCGGCGTCATGAGAAACGCCGGGGCCAACGTGAAACGGCGGATAGCAGCCGATAACGTCGAAACTGCCTGAGCGCAGCTCTTCTCCAAAATAGCTCGGGCGCACGTTCACGTTAGTTAGCCCGTTCAGTTCCGCCGTCCTCGTGCAAACTTCGACCGCCGCCAGGTTCGAGTCCACCGCCATGATTCGAGATTGAGGCGACTTGCGCGCCATCGCGGCGGCTACCAGGCCCGAGCCGCAGCCGAGATCGAGCTGCCGTCCGGTTGATTCGGGCAGGCAATCGATCAGCATACGCGTGGCGTCGTCCACCCTCCCATCTGCGAAAACCGCCGGATGCCGCGCAACTCGCAAATTCCATCCACTGACCTTCGCGCCATACTCGCCGAATTCGCTCGCAAATACCGGTCCCGGGATACGTTGCCCCGTTGTCCGCCGCGCCCGGACAACCCTGACTCGGCCGGGAACCCCGACCCGTTCAGATCCACCGAAAGCACCGTCGAACATTCGCGCAAACGTATCGAATCCGCGGCTGCGTTCTCCGGCCAGATACGCTTCCCCGTCCTTGCGCAGAGAAAGCAACGCGGCGTGGATGAGCGCGCGCACCGCGCCGTTCCCCAACCAGTACGGTGCTCGGATAAAAGCCACGTCGAAGCTCTCAGTCTGCGCAGGCTCAATTCCGTAGACAGGCCGGACTTCACAGCCGGTTCCCTTCAGATTCGCCCGCGCCGACCTGACCGACCCGATGAGATGCGAGTTGCACGCTCCGCTGGCGTTGTCCGTGCTTGCCGCGACCGCCGCCGCCAGCGCGCCGTCCCAGCCGCACACGTCTACAAACCGGCCGCGCAGCGGCCCCGCTGCCTCTAGCACTGGCCCGATATATCGGTCCAGACTGCGCCCCGGACAATCGCCCGCCGCCACCACCGAAAGCCGCGTGTTGCGGGCGGCTACGCGCCTTTTCGCAGAATGCCAGAGATCTCCCACGGTACGCTCCTCAGAGCGTTATAGGCCGCCGTTGCACGTGAATCGGACAGACCTGCGCGCCGCACGACCCAGTTTCAGAGCAGGTCTTGTAGGTCTTCCGCACCTAGCCTCTCGACGAGTCTTCCCACAAGCTCGGACTTGCCCCGCGAACACACCAGCAGCGCATCCGGCGTGTCGATTATCACGACGTCCTCCAGGCCCGCGACCGCGACGAGACGGTCTCGACTATCGACGAGGCATCCCCGGCTCTCCTCGAAAACGACCCGCCCTTCCAGATCCCCCGTTCGGAAGTTGTCGCCTTCGGGCGTCGCCGCCACGTACGCCCCCGACCAGCTTCCAACGTCGGCCCAGGGGAACTCCCCGGGCACGGTCAATACGTTGTCTGAGCGCTCCAAGATCGCCGTGTCTACGGCAACCGCCTCGGCCTCTTCATACTCCCTTTCGATCGTGGCCGTCCCCACGTCCGCCCGAATTCGGGCAATCGACCCGGCAATTCGAGGCGCGTGCTCCTCGAAGGCCCGGAATATGGACTCAACATTCCAAGCGAAGTAGTTGCAGTTCCACAGGTATTCGCCCGAGGCCAGATAAGCTTCGGCCGTGGGCGCGTCGGGCTTTTCCTCGAAGTCCTCCACGTCGAAAACCTCAACACCCGCGAAGCTGCCGACCCGCGCCCCTCGATGTATATAGCCGTATCCCGTGCTCGCCTCTGTGGGATTTACGCCGATAGTCACGAGGTAGTCGCCGCTGCGAGCGGCGGCGGCGGCGGCGAGCAGGGTTTGCCGGAATGCGTCTTCATCTCCCACGAAATGGTCCGACCCGAGGCTGAGCATCACCGCGTCCTCGTCCCGTGTCGCAATGACTGCGGCCGCAAGACCTATGGCCATCGCCGTGTTCCGACCGCGGGGCTCGCCTATCACGTTTTCCGGCGGCAGCTCTGGAAGCTGTCTGAGAACGGTTTCTCGCTGTTCGTGCAGGCAGATGACAAACGTGCGGTCCGGCGACGTGAGCGGCGCGATGCGGTCGTACGTCCGCTGAATCAGGCTCGCCCCCGGACCTATCCGCAAGAACTGCTTGGGCGACGAGCGCCTCGACTTTGGCCAAAGCCTCGTACCCACGCCCCCGGCGATGATCGAAACGTACAGGTTTTCGGGCGGCTCGGTCACGAACGCGGGTCCATCATGCTATCCCCCGACGGCTAACGACGCGGCGTCCACCTATTCCATCACAACAGCAGGGACTCGCGCCCGCCCGCGATACCCAATCAGGCAACGCGCACCGTTTCGGTGTCGGTGAGTATCATTCGCCCTATCTTCTCAATGGAGGTTGGGGCTTGTACGACCTTGTGGTGACGGGCGGAACAGTAGTCGATCCGGCGCAACGTCTCAACGAGCGCCTGGACGTTGCGATCACCGACGGCCGCGTGAGCGAGGTCGGACCGCTTTTGGACGCCGGTCGGGCCGCCCGCGAGCTCGACGCGACCGGCATGGTCGTATCCCCGGGTCTGGTGGACCTTCACGTGCATATCTACGAGGGAGTCAGCCACTACGGCATCAACGCCGACGAGCCCGTTCTGCGCAGCGGGGTCACGACGGCCGCCGACGCCGGCCCGGCCGGAGCTTCGGCTCTCTCCGGCCTCCCCCGCTACGTTATCGATGTCTCCGACACGCGCCTCTTTGCCTTCCTCAACATCTCCGGAATGGGCATGATCTCCGAATCGGTCGGAGAACTCGAGGAGATTCGCTGGGCCGACCCCGCGGCGGCGATCAAGGTATGCGAGGCGAACCGCGACTTAATCCTCGGCATCAAAAGACGCATATCGCGAAA
>JAPOVO010000234.1 GCA_026708165.1 Chloroflexota bacterium
CGCTGGATGGCGCGGATCATTTCCGACTTCGCAAGTCGTTAGGGCCAGCGTATTCTCGCGGAAGACTGATGGGACAGCTGGACGAGGTCTATCGTCAAGCTCGAGCATTCATGGCGGATTGGACGGTTGGGGACTCCTTCCCAGCGACCAGCATGTGCCGGCGAATGGTCAACGCGCAAATCTCGCCGCTCTTTATCAGCGTTGATTCGCAGGATGTCTTTGACGATCTAGCGAGTTACAAGGAACGGGCGCTCGGGGTTCACATCGCAAAGATTCTGCCCAAATTCGTTATGCAGACCCCGGGGATGCGACGCCGGGCGAAAATCCTGGACAAATTGCTGGAAAGGGTCCAGATCGGACACACGCCCGCCCAACGGGCCGGGTGCCCGCGGGATCTTGCGGATGACCTGCTAAGCCTGCACGCAAGCGATCCACAGTTCGTCCCGGAGTCGAATCTGCGCTTCGCTTTCTCAGCCGCGCTGATAGCCAGCGTATACCTCGGCGATATGTTCAGCTTCGTGTTGTACGCAATGGCTTCACAGCCAGATATCTACGAGAGAATCCGCGTGGAAGCCGATGCCTTGTTCGCCAACGGCGATCCAAGCGGAGAGGCCTTCAGACCACGCGATATCGATGTCACGCACCGCTTCCTCATGGAATGCCTACGTATGTACCCAATCGTCCCGATGTCCATTCGGAACGTGATGAACACGTGTGTGATCGAGGACTACGAGCTGCCGGTCGGCACGCGGCTTCACATTGCACAGACGGCGACGCATTACATGAGTGACGTGTTCCCCGACCCCTTCACATTCGATATCGACCGCTATTTGCCGCCGCGCAACGAGCATCACAGTGGCGGGTACGCCCCGTATGGGCTGGGTACGCACAGGTGCCTTGGGACGGGGTGGATGGAACTGCAGTTGGCGGTGAACGTGCTGATGGTCGCGCGCCACTTCACGATCGAGGTGTCCCCGGCGAACTTCAAGCTCGGGTTCAGCCCGTTACCGTCGAGCAAACCGAGCAAGAAGCTGAAGTTCCGGATTGCCGAGCAGCGGCACGAGCTGACCGTCTAACGCACCTGAGACCGCCCGAGTGACCGGGGCGGAGAGAGCCTAGCGGGGTTTGCGAGCCAGGAAGCAGTACAACGGCGTGAAGATGCCGGCCCTGCCACCCGCGACATAGGCGTTGGCGGTCCGATCCAGCAGCCCGATGACGTCCGCGGAGCCCTTTGGGAACACTCTCAGAGCCTCGGCCAGCCTGGATATGCCGATCAGCGACTTGCGGCCTAGCGGAGTCCGGCGCAGGGCATTGCCCAGCGTGCCGTGTCGAGTCTCCATGGGCTGATACCACGGCGTGGTGGGACCGCTCTCCCCTACGGCCCGATCCCTTGCCTCAATGACCTGAAATCCGGCCGTTTCGAGTGCCCGGTTACCATTGTCGAAGGTCGCGATATCGTTGAGCGCGATCCCGTGCATCAAATCCCTTTTCAAGGCCAGGTGCCGACTGTCGTCGGGATCGAACCTGTCCGTCATGCACATTTCCTGACCCCAAAAGAGGGCTCCCGGTTTCAGCACGCGGTAGATCTCGGTGAACGCGGCCGCCTTATCCGGCGCATGGCACGTCGATTCGATCGCATAGCCACGGTCGAACGTGCCGTCGGTGATGGCGCGCATATCCATGAAGCTGCAGGCAAGGTAGTCGACCATGTGGTCGAGTCCCGCCTCAGCGTTCAATGATCTCGCCTTCTCCAACTGGATTTCATTGGTATTGACACCGACGACCCTGACACCAGCTTCCCGGACGACGCGGCGCATCGGGCCGCCGATGCCGCAACCGACATCGACCACCGTCATGCCCTCGCGCAATTCCAGCTTGGCAATCATCAGTCGCTGGTGCCGGATCTTGGAGTCCGCGAGGCTTTCCCCGGGCGACAACGGCGCGAAGTGGAGGGATTCGCCCCAACCGAACACCATGAATTCGCTGCAGAGGTCGTAGTATTCCTTGACGGTTTCGGTGTGGTCGTAGCCCGTCGCGCCGGCATCCTCGGCGGCCGCCCGGCGCGTCCACCCATCGAAGCGTTCTGCGCGATGGTGGGCATCCGACCCACGATAGGCGGCCTTCAGTCCGCTGGATAGTTTGCGGAATTGCACCAGGTCCTCTGAAAAGGGGATTCTCATGCCTGATCCAGTAAGCAGTTCGGGGAGCGGGTGCGGAAGAGTGACAGGCTTGTCAATGGATATGTGGCAACGGCATAAATACCAGCGACGCCGGGTCCGCCATCATGGCGTAAAGAGAGATCGTCCATTTGCAACGCCCTAGAGATCCGCTGACATCGCCGGGATGATGGATTCTACCGCCAGGGTGTCGCTTAGGACGTGGCCTCTTCGTGGCGCCGATACACCTCGTCGATGGCGAGATCGAGGTCGGCCCATTCACGCTCGACCATAGAGCGCAGCCGCATGTTCTGGTACGAACCCCAGATGGTCATCGCAGGCGGCACCAACACGATGGAGACGATAAGCGAGTAGGCGATCGTGATCGCCGCGGTGATGCCGAACTGCTGTGACGCAGCCAACGGCGAGAACGCCAATGCGCCGAGGCCGAGCGCCGTGGTCATGGCAGAGCCCAGCAGGGCCGATCCGGTGGTCGCGAGGGTACGCACCGCCGCTTCCTCAGGGTTGCGCAGGCGGACAAACTCCTCCCGGTAACGATGGATCACATGGATGGTGTAGTCGACGCCGATTCCGATCGAGAGCGCGGTGATGATCGACGTTATGAGCGAATAGGGGATACCCACCAGCGCCATCGTGCCCAGCACGCAGATGAGCACGAACACGATGGGACCCACGGCAACGACCGCCAAGGCCGGCTGGCGCAGCGTGACCCAGAAGAATAAGGCCAAGACGGTGAGGGCCGCCGCGATCGTCGTGGCGATCGCCTCTGTCTGCCGCTCGGTGATGGAGTCGGTGACGGTTATGGAGATGATGCTCTCCGACGTCGCCGTAATCGCGTCGTCGTCACCAGCCCACAGTTCCTCAAGTTGCTGCTGGAGCACCTTGGTTTGGCCGGGATC
>JAPOVO010000450.1 GCA_026708165.1 Chloroflexota bacterium
CCCCCAAAGCGGCTCCAGGAGACCTCAAGTTCAGTCAAAATCTTGAGACGAATACCAGCGGGAACTTCGACCGCGGCGGTGGCAAAGCCGTCGAATCCCTCTAGTCCGCCCACTCCGCCGGCATCGCGCAGCGCGACCACGGTGGACGGCCTGTTCTGGTTGAGATCGGCTTCCAGCGCGCTCCAAAGGACCGGCGAGGCGATGGTCTCGGCGCCTACCAACGCGCCCTGCACGCCGACGGCATTCGACGGAGCGTGCCACAACGGGCGTTGAGACTCCTCGGCATACTCCAGCAGGATGATGTGGAGGAGCATCTGGCTCAAAATGCGCCGCCGCTCGGAAGAGTCCGAAGCGAACGCGCGCAGGAGCCCCCTGCCCGCGACGATCTCGGCGGGACTAGGCCTTCGCGACGCAAGCTCGATCCAGATTGAACCGCCGCCGCCCCCCTCGCAGATGGTGTACGAGTTCAAACGCACCCACGTCCGGGGTCCAATCTGCCCCTCGGCTAAGACTCGAGTCTCGTAAGGAAGGCGTATTCTCGCAAACTCCTCGGCCCATGATTCGTCGTCGAGCAGCGGGTAGAACACATCCCGGTGATGCACCGGTATCTTCAGGGAATACGGGGGCGCCTTGACGCTCAATCGAAGTTTTCGGATTCCCTGCCGGGCGGGTCCCCGGCCAGGGGCGACTCTTCAACGACAATCTCGGCGTCGACGATTTCGGCATCGACGTAAAGGTCTTCTTCCGGCTCGTCGATAGGACTCGCGACAAGCGCCTCCCTGGCGCGGCTCGCATCGGGCAGCCAGATTCCGTCTTCGGGCGACAGCGAGCCGGGATTCGGATTCCGCAACAGCTTTGTGTAAAGCTCCGCGGCCTCGGGAATGCCCAGCTTGACGCTCGCTTCGTATGCCTCCAGATAGGCCAGCTTTTCTTCCAGGTTCACGGTCATCGTTTCACGCAACTCCGCGAGTCCCTGATGGGGGGCCCTAACGACGCTTATCCCCGCGAGGCCGGGCGAACCGCCCGAGGCCGCCCGAGTCAATCGACTCCATGCGAGCATATCCCTCAGTCCCAACAGCCATAGTCCGGCGAGCGCCGGAATCCAGTGGCCGCCGGACGCGATGATCAGGGCGATTCCCAGCAGACCGCGCAGCACCGCACGCCCGACCCCCGACATGCCGCGAGTCGCCCCGATGCCAGTGGCCGGTCCGCGAACGTAATGCCGTCGAGTCTCCAGGCGGCAGGCGAATTGCAGGTCTTCCTTGGTGGTGGCCGACCCGCTAGCGACCGCCGCGATGACGGCGATGCGCGGCGGCTCCCCTCGAAACACGTCGCTGGCTTCTCCCAAAAGCCGTCTCGATGCCCGTGAAGCTTGAACGACGGTACCGTCCATAACGGGAATGCTGAGGCAAACAGCTTGTCTTACGACGTACGGCACGGAAAGTACGATCTGGGCCTTGGTTCGATATCCGCTATGAACAGACCCGTTAGTTTGCGAACAAGCGATCGGGAGTCCGGCGCGTCGTCGCCTCCGAGCCGCAATCCGCGATAGAAGCGAACACCGGCACCCCAGCGAACGAGGCGGCAGCTTTCTTCCAGAGTCGCCAGGTCCCTGCGGGTGCCTGCCCGTCCGAGGTCGCTCCACACCTTGTTTACGGCCTCCGAGCCTTCACCCGACCGACCCGCGAAGGCCGCCACCACGGGAGTATGCAAAAGAGATCGGGCCCAGCGGCACCTGCGCCTCGCCGATATCAACCTGAGAGCCGCAAGCGGCCCGGCGAGGAACACGACGCCAAACACCCAGAAAAACACGAGAAACGATCTGTCCCCGTTGATGAACACAAAGATCAGAAGCAGAGCCAGCAAAACAAGATCGACAATCCCCAAAGCCGCAAACAACGGCCAACGCGCGTTCCTATAGGCGTTGCGCTTGGCATAGGCGACAAGCTCCGATTCAACTTCGGCCCGTATGTATTCGGCTTCGCCTTCGCTGATGTCGAACGGACAGTAAATGTCGACGCGAAGCGCCGAACTTCCCGAATCGAGTTCTACCGAATCAGTATCGAAAAAAGCCACGGCGCCCTCGGGCGCCGGTACAACGTAAACGCTGACAGGTTCGGCCTGGCGGGAGTCGTTCATATCTGGCGCGTTGAAACTCGCTGACATATCCCTGTGGTCACAGTACTGGCGGCTGGCGCGCGCGTGTCGAACGTTGGGCGAGTATACCAGTGGAAGGCCGCTCCTCCGCGCGTTCTGTTACTTTTGAATACGTTAGACAAGGACTTCCGGTTGATGCCTGACGATCAAATCTACGACGTAATAGTTGTCGGGGCGGGCCACTCGGGCTGCGAGGCCGCCCTGGCGGCGGCTCGCATGGGAAGCTCGACCCTGCTGCTGACGATGAACCTGGATTCCGTCGCCGGGATGCCTTGCAATCCGTCGGTAGGCGGTCCGGCGAAAGGTCATCTCGTGCGCGAGATTGACGCGCTGGGCGGGGAGATGGGGCGCAACACCGACCGCACGTTCATCCAAATCCGCAAGCTCAATACCGGCAAGGGGCCTGCCGTCCAGGCGCTGCGTGCGCAAAGCGACAAGCAGCTCTACGGAATCGCCATGAAGAAGGTGCTCGAACGGCAGGATGGACTGGACCTCAAGCAGGCGGCGGTCACGGGACTTCTCTGGAGTCCAATCGTCCGCAACGGCGAGGCGCAGTGGCGGGTCGACGGCGTGGTAACGCAATTGGGACGGGCGATCCGTTCCCGCTCCGTTGTGATAACTACGGGGACGTTTCTCAATGGCAGGATCTTCGTCGGCGACGCTACCTACGAAGCCGGTCGCGCCGGGGAATTTCCGTCGAAGGGGCTATCGGAAGACCTGGCCGAGCACGGATTCACCCTCGGCAGGCTGAAGACGGGCACTCCGCCGCGCGTCGACGCGAGGACCATCGATTTTTCCAAGACCGAGATTCAGCCGGGTTGGGACTCGCCGCTGGGTTTCAGCTTCGATCCCGTGGGCGCGGACGAGCTCATGACACTTGATCCCGACCCCGTGTATCCCGGCACGGCCCTCGATGG
>JAPOVO010000033.1 GCA_026708165.1 Chloroflexota bacterium
GCCCGCCGGGACCGCACATAGATGTTGCAGTCGTCGGCGTAGCGGACGAAGCGGTGGCCGCGCTTCTCCAGTTCCTGGTCCAGGACGTCGAGCATCAGATTCGACAGCAAGGGCGACAGCGGCCCGCCCTGCGGCGTCCCCTTGGTGCTCGGACCGACCAGCCCACCTGTCAGCACGCCCGCGGTCAGGAAGCCGCGGATCAGCCGGAGCAGGCGCGGATCGGCCACGCGCTTGGCTACCAGACCCATCAGGATGTCGTGATTGACCCGGCCGAAGAACTACCCGACACACTACCCACCTCCGCGGGCTTCCGGCCTCGGTCAGGATCACGCGCGAGGCGCATGCGCTTCAGGGCCAATCGCTCCAGGTTCTGAAGCAGGTTCGCCGGCGTAACGGGGTCCTGCTTCTGCTCCTTCTATGCCCTGACGGCAGCCGCCGTCTGGTTCCGGTCGAGTGGACGGATGCGGTGCCCGACGATGCGGCGGGACCACCGACGACCATCCCTGAGCTCGTAGCCGGACCCCGGGATTTGTTGCGCTTGCGAGCCCTCGTCGATGCTCTGCTCGGTCGTTCTGAAGCGGAGCACTGCCATGCAACTGAACCTGATCTTTCCAGGAACCCGGGACCCGCACGCGGACCTGTGGACAGCCCTCGACGAGAAGGCACGCTCCGTCGTGCTCGAACGGCTGGCCGACGTCATCGCAAACGCAGCACGCGCGAAGCCCCGGGCGGAGGGCACTGACCGTGACTGACGGCAAGATCGGCGCCGTCCATCGGCAACGCCGGGCCCTCGTGTATGTCCGCCAGTCCTCATCGTCCCAGGTCGAGAACAATCGCGAGTCGACCCGGCGTCAGTACGCCCTGGCCGATCGCGCTTGCGATCTCGGCTGGCATGCCGACCAGATCACGATCGTCGACGAGGACCTCGGCCTGTCCGGCGCCACCGCCGAAGGACGCAGCGGCTTCGCGCGCATGACCGCCGAAGTGGCTCTCGGGCAAGTCGGCCTCCTGCTCGGTCTTGAAGTCAGCCGCCTCGCCCGCAACAACGCCGATTGGTACCGACTGCTCGACCTGTGCGGATTGACCGACACCCTGATCGGCGACGCCGACGGCATTTATCATCCCGGCCTGTTCAATGACCGACTCGTCCTGGGGCTTAAAGGAACCATGAGCGAGGCCGAGCTCCATATTCTGCGCGCGCGGCTCGACGGCGGCATCCGCAACAAGGCGGCCCGTGGCGAGCTCTATCGGGGACAGCCCGTCGGCTACATCCGGGGCGAGGGCGACGCCGAGATCCTGCTCGACCCTGACGAGGAGGTTCAGGCCGCGGTTCGGGCGGTGTTCGATCGCTTCACCGAGTTCGGATCGGCACGCCGGGTGTGGCGCTGGTTCCTGATGGAGAAGCTCGATTTTCCCCATCGCTTCCACCGTGGCGCCGAGCTTCGGTGGGAACCGCCCGCCTATCACACCATCCACAAGGTGCTGACCAATCCGGTCTATGCCGGCGCCTACACCTACGGCAAGTCGCGGCGTGAGCGCCAGGTCGACGCGAACGGCGTCGTCCGCACGCGCGTCCGCAAGCTGCCGCGCTCCCAGTGGCAGGTGCTGATCCACGATCATCATCCCGCCTACATCGATTGGCCGACGCACGAAGCCATCCTCAAGCGCCTGTCGCGCAACACCCGGCCGCTGGCGCACGGCGCAGGCAAGGGAGCGGTGCGGGAGGGAACCGCCTTGCTTCAGGGCCTCGGCACCTGCGGCGAGTGCGGTCGCCGCCTGGCGACCCACTACACCGGCCGGACCTCCTCGCCCGGATACCATTGCAGGGGCAAGGAGCTGGTCGAGGGACGGCGCACGCTGTGCCTGTACGTGGGGGCTGTGCAGATCGACCAGGCGGTCGCCAAGGCCGTACTGCAAGCCATCCAGCCGGCCGGCATCGAGGCGGCCTTGCAGGCCCTCGGGCGCCTGGAAGCGGACCACGATCAGGCGCTCAGGCAATGGAGGCTCACGGTCGAGCGGGCGCGGTACGAGGCCGAGCGGGCCGAGCGCCGGTATCGCGCGGTCGAACCCGAACATCGCCTCGTCGCGCGCGGGCTGGAACGGGAGTGGGAACAGTGCCTGAGCGCGCTCGAAGAAGCGCAAACCGAACTGGAGCAGCGTCAGTGCGACCGGCCCCGCCAGCTCGATGCCGCCGGACGCGAGGCGCTCCTGGCTCTCGGCGAGGACCTCCCGCGCGTCTGGGACGCGCCCACCACGACGGCACGGGACCGGAAGGAACTGCTACGCACGGTGCTCGATGAGGTCATGGTGCTTGCCCCGCGCGGCGAAGCCTATATCCGTCTGACCCTGCGCTGGCGGACCGGCCTGTTGACCGAGATCCTGCTCGATCGCCGGCGCACACGGCAGGCGGTCATCCGCACCGACGACGACACGATCGATCTCGTCCGCCGCCTGGCTCGGTTCCATCCCGATGCGGTGATCGCCGCCATACTCAATCGCCAGGGCAAGGTCACCGCCTACGGACACCCCTTCAATGTCCACCGCGTCGGCAGCCTCCGCCGACACTGGAACATTCCGTGCTTCGATCGGGCCACGGCGCCCGCCGATGGCGAACTCGTCAACATTGCACAGGCCGCGAGCATCCTCGGCGTCGCCACCTCGACCGTACATCGCTGGCTCAATGACGGGTTCATCGATGGCGAGCAGGTCACGCCCGGTGCTCCCTGGCGGATCCGCATCACGGAGGCCTTCCGCCCCAGGTTCATGGAAGAGGCGCCGGCCGGCTACGTCTCGATGTTCGAGGCCATGCGACGGCTGGGGGTCACCCGCCAGACCGTGTTGCAGCGTGTAAAGCGCGGCGAGCTGGATGCCATCCATATCCGGGCGGGAAGGAAAAAAGCCTTGCGCATCAAAGTCCCAGACGATCAGCCGAACCTGTTCGCCCAACCCGCATGAACCGGGGTGCAGTTTGACGATGCTTCCAAGAACTTCTCCAGATCGAGGTCGACCACGATGCCGAAGCCCGCGCGGATGTGCTCCTGTGCGCGCTCGAGCGCCTGATGG
>JAPOVO010000365.1 GCA_026708165.1 Chloroflexota bacterium
GATCCCGCTTTCGGCGGAAAGACCGGGAGGGTGGTGGGGGAGTTCATGGCTTGACGGGGGGTGCCGTGAAAGGGTGGATTCCCGCCCCGTATCGGAGTACGGGGTGACGTTCTTTCGCGGGAATGACGGACGAAGGGCGTCGGAATGGCGGGTGGGGCTTTGGGCATGAGGAACACCCTCACCCCAGCCCTCTCCCCTCGAGGGAGAGGGAGTGGATTCCCGCTTTCGCGGGAATGACGAGTATGTTCGGAGGGAGTCCATGGTTAGACAGGCTCACCACGAACGGAGAAAGAGTAAGAACGAGTGGCCAATCAGATTCCCCCCACGAAGCGGCCGGGGTTGAGGGTGTTGTTGGGATCGAACTTTTCCTTGATGGATTTCATGATCCGCAGCGCGACGGGATCGACGGTATCTCCCCAAACGTCAAGGCCTTCCTTGACAGCGGGCGGGCAGGACTCCACGACGACGGACCTCGAACCGCCGCCTAGTCGGCCACGAAGCAACTCTATCGCCGACCTGACAGCCGCCGGGTCGGAGTCGGCCCCATAGATTGCCGCGTGGCAGATTCCGTTCACAGCCCTGCCCCAGACCATCGTTTCCAGACCGGCTGAATCCCCGACGCCCCGGACCTCGTCGAACACCTGGGGAACTTCGGAGGAAAGTACGGAGATCTTGCAGACAGCCGCTCCGGCGGCGGCCGCAACGACCTGCAACTCGCGGGCGCTGTTCCAGACCAACTCCTGCTCCTCGCCGCCTAATACCTCTATATGGGCGGCTTCGGAGCAGATCGAGCGAGTGTCGCGGACCTGCCTGTCCACCGCCTTGGCGTTGCCGCCGAATTTTAAGAGCAGTCCCCGCTCGCCGGTTGCGCCCGAAGAGAGGCGTCTCAAGGCGCGGGAGTCGAAAAGATCCACGGCGCTCGGCATGAGGACAGAATCGACGAGTGCGTCGACGGCGTTCGAGGCGGCATCCCGCGACAGCACCGCCAGAACGCTCTTTTGCACCGCCGGGAAAGGCTGGAGCTTGAAGTTGGCTTCGACGATCACGCCCAGAGTTCCCAGAGAACCAGTGTAGAGCTTGTTGAGATCGTACCCGGTGACGTTCTTTACCACCTTCCCGCCAGCCTTGGTAACGAGTCCGTCGGGATGCGCGACCCGGATGCCGATCAGCAGGTCCCTGGCCGTGCCGTAGGCGGCGCGGAGCGGTCCGCTGCTGTTCGCGGCGAGGATTCCGCCGATGGTCGCGGTCTCGCCGTTGGGCGGGTCGAGCGGCAGAAACTGGTTCTCCTGGGCAAGGATCTTTTGCAGCTCTGCCAGGGTGATGCCGGCTTGCACCGAAACCGTCATGTCGGCGGGGGTGTATTCGAGGACCTGGTCGAGGCGCGCCGTGGAGAGGCATATCCGGTAGTCGGAAGGAACGTTGCCGAGCGCCAGCTTGGTTCCCGATCCGCGCGGGACGACCGCTGCACGAGCGTCGTCAGCGGCCTTGAGGACGGCGGCCATCTCCTCCGCGCTGTGCGGCTCGACGTAGACCTGCGGCAAGAGGCCGTCCACCGACCATTCGTCCAGGGCGGGACCGGAGGTCACTTCCCGGCCGGCGACGGCGTCGGTTATCGAGGCGGAGAGATCTTCGATTGAATTGGACAAGCACTCAGTCCGCTTTTCGTAATTGCTCTCAAGGAAAGTCTATTGGCGTGGGCCGTTACGGGCGAGAGGGGGCACGTTTGGCCGCCTTTCCCTATCGAACCGCTTTCGCCGTTCAGCCGCTGCCAAGCTCCCGCGACCGGCGGTAGGCGGCCTCGATGGCGTTGGAGAACGTGGCGCGCAACGCTCCGCGCTCCATCTCGTGCAGAGCCGCCGCCGTGGTGCCGCCGGGCGAGGTGACGTCGCCGCGCAGGTCGGCGGGATGCCTCCCCCCACTCTCGACCAGCGCCATAGTCCCCTGGATAGTCTCGATGGCGAGCCGGTAAGCGAGGTCCCTGGGAAGCCCGATGCCGACAGCGGCGTCGATCCACGCCTCCAGCACGAGCAGCGCGTAGGCGGGGCCGCTGGCGCTGACGGCGGTCGCCATGTCGAGATGGCGTTCGTCCTTGGTGAAAATCTCCGCGCCGAGCGCTCCGAGTATGCGGATAGTCTTCTTGATGTCGTGCTCGTCGATCCCGTGGGCGGCTGTCCAGAGAGTGACGCCGCGTCCGATTTGCGTCGGCGTGTTGGGCATGGCGCGGACGACGCGATCCGTCCCGGTCACCGCGCGCAGCGTGCTCAGACTCGCCCCGGCGACAATCGAGATGACCAACTGATCGGGCAACAGGCCCACGCGCAGCGATGCGCCCGCGACGGCGAGATCCTGAGGCTTCACGGCGACGAGCACGGTGTCGGCACCTTGTATGGCTTCGTCCAGATCGCCGGTGGTTGAGACACCCAGGTCAGACTCGACCCTCGCCCGTATATCGCCGGAAACGTCGCAGGCGACGACCTGGCCGTGGTCGTAGACCTCGTTTTTAAGCAGGCCGCGGATCGCCGCGCTTCCCATCGCGCCCGCGCCAACGAAACAGATTTTCGAGGACACTTTTTCCTCCGCGTCGCGCAGAGTCTGGCGAGCGTCCATTGTGGCCCGCGCTCTACTCGGCGAACTCGATCGTGTAACCGGTCCCGTCCCATGTAAATGCTACAGGAGCGGTCGTTTCGGAGCGCACGCCGAGGGGCGTCTGTGCCGTTCCCTGGCTCAGGGCCCGGGCGGGGACGATGACAGTGCGTCCACGAGGCCCGTTGGCGGCGACCACGGTTTCGACGCCGGTGCGCTTCAGGAAGCCGGGGTCGGTGTAGACGGGGTGGTAGCGCTGTGGGAGCAGCAGGACGGTGGCCCGCCAAGCCGAGGGCGGATCGATGGGAGGCGCGCCGAACGGCGGAATGAGAATCGAGAGTCCGTTCGCAGTGATCCGCAAAGCCGGTTCGTCGGACCGGCCCGGACTCCACAGCACCTCGACGGTGGTCTCCGCGTCGATCTCGATGCTCGGCGGAGGACCCGCAACCCGCACCTGGCCGGGCATGTGCCG
>JAPOVO010000488.1 GCA_026708165.1 Chloroflexota bacterium
GAGCAGTCCCGCCATCTCCTGATCGACAAGCGCCGAAAGCCCCCAGAGTCGTGGAGCCTCGACGTAGGCCGAGTAGAGCGGTTCGTCCATAAAGGTGATCAGGGCGCCAACGATGGACGTCGGGATTGGAAGAACGAAGAAGTATAGTAGCTGCGCTGGCGCCGACAGTGACGGCAGAGCTCTGACCGGGCTCAAGGCCGGCCACCACATGAGCATTCCGACGCCCAGAATCGTCAGATGCTCGAAATCATGGATTAGCTTGATCTTTAGCGCCGCTTCGTAGAACAGCGGTACGTGCCAGATGAGGAAGACCCCCGAAGAGGCCAGAAACGCCACCATTGGCAGCGTTACGAATCGAGTTACGGAGTGAATAGCGCTGCTATAGGGAAATAGCCTTATCGCCCACGGCGGAGTTCCAATTACCACCAGCGGCGCCGCCACGAACATGAGCACCAGATGCTGCACCATGTGAATACTGAAAAGGTAGTGCTCCCCAATCGAGTCGATCGGGGAAGCGAGCGCGAGGAAAATTACGAACACCCCGCTCGTGAAGGCAATGACCCGGTACCCGGATACCGGCGCCCCCAGCCGGCGACGTTCCCGGTAAGGCCCAATGACATAGAGGTACAGGCCGACGCCCAAGATCACCGCGCCCAGCAAGGTGGGATCCAGATTCCAAGCCGTGAACCCGCTGCCAGGATCGATGTGATCGGCGTGGAACCAGATCGCGGCCGTCATACTTCTACCTGCACGTCTTCTCTCCGGTGATCCAGCGCAACGGTCGATTCGGACAGAGTAACCAGCAAGGTCAACGCGCCCCGATCAATCGGCAACATGCTCAGAAATACGAATCAAGACTTTCTCCTAGACCTTTACTTTCGCATTACCAATTATGTCTATTAGAATATCTCGTAGGGAGGCCTGCGTAACCTGAAGCAGAACGGGCTCGGCTCGTTAGCCAAGGAGTGCCTCCCTCCATTGAACAGTAGATTCCCAAACCCCATCTCCCGCCGGCGACTCATCATGGCGAGCGGGCTGTTCGCTGCTTCCGCCGTTGCGGCCCCGGCAACGGCAGGCGCCACCGCACTCTATTTCGACGCCAATGCAAGTGATCCAACCAACGATCGGATGCTGTACTTTCCTGAAACCGGTCACCACCTCTCTGGAGAATACTTGCGCATGTGGGGACGGACGGGAGGCATGGTCACATTGGGCCCGCCGGTTTCGGAGCCCACGACCAAGCCCTTCGTCGAATATCAGGCGTTCCGAAATGGTGTGCTTTACCGTGATCTCGAGTACTGGCTCACCCCTCCACTCCCCGGCAAGGTCAACATCCTGCCTGTCGGATCTACCTTGGCCCCACGCTTCATGGGCTCCGGAAACCCGCGCCGCGGCGACCCGTCCGCCAGCTACTGGTTCTGGCAGACGAAATTCGGAACGCACACTCGGCTTTGGCAAACGTTCTTAGATGGTGGCGGCGTATTTGTCTTTGGATATCCGATTTCCCATCTCGTGCAAGACTCCGGAACGCGGGTTCAGTGGTTTCAGAACACCAGGCTTGAACTGAACGATAACGATGAAGTAGGAATCTCACCATTGGGCGAGTGGATGGCCGACGAGTTGAAGCTCGATACTCGCCGGGTCCCGATGCGCCCCGGTGCGTTCCTGTTCGATGGTGTTAGCAATCCGGTTCCAATCGGTAGGGTCCAGGATCGCAGAATCGAGATCGACCTTTCGCTCCAACGGCTCGCCGCGTTTCAAGGGGACAAGCGTGTCTACGACGTGCTGGTGTCGACTGGCCGCGAGTTAACGCCAACTCCGACTGGGATCTTCCCGATCCTCCGCCGCGTGGAAAACGAGCGGATGATCGGCGGCGAGTTTGGGACCGACGACTACTACGACCTCTCTAACGTCTATTTCACGCAATATTTCACGTGGAAGGGACACGCTCTGCATTACGCATACTGGCACAACAACTTCGGCTCCGAGATGAGCCACGGATGCGTAAACATGACGTTATGGGACGCCAAGTGGATGTGGAACTTCGCCGATTCGGGCGTGCCTATAACTATTCGCTAGCCCAGGCGCTTCGACGGCGCAGCGGCGCGAACGGCACTGCCACGACCACTTGGATGCCGCCGGTCTGTCGCAACGTCCTCCAAAATTGGACCTCGGACCCGCTACGGCGAAGGATTGTTGTAACAATCAGGCTATGCTGAGGGTTGCAGGGATTTTTACTCCCGCCTTACGACTCAGGCTGCGGCCGATCTCACGATAACCCGCGCCCGGCTCGGTCAAAATCAAAGTGAGGAACGATGGCAAGGATCAAGGGAAAAGACTTGCCGGGGATAGCCGAAGACGTTACGGGCTTGATCGGCAATACCCCTTTGGTACGCATAAACAGTCCGACCAAAGGCTGCAAGTCGATCATAGTCGGGAAAGTCGAAGCCTTTAATCCCGGCGGCAGCGTTAAGGACCGCATCGGACTGGCAATGATCCACGACGCAGAGGAACGTGGACTGATCCAGCGCGGCAAGACCGTAGTCGTTGAACCAACCAGCGGAAATACCGGCATCGCGCTCGCCATGATATGCGCGGCCCGCGGATACCGTTGCGTTCTCACGATGCCGGAAACGATGAGCCTCGAACGGCGCAAGCTCCTGATGCTACTTGGCGCTGAAGTCGTTCTGACTCCGGGTCCCGCCGGGATGAACGGTTCAATCACTAAGGCGGAGCAGTTGCGGGACCAGATCCCCGACGCCTGGATTCCGCAGCAGTTTGAGAACCCGGCCAACCCGAAGGTACACCAACAAACGACCGCCCTCGAACTCTGGGACGACACCAACGGCGAAATCGACATTCTGGTGGCGGGTATTGGCACCGGCGGCACGGCGACCGGGTGTGGACGGGTCCTCAAAGAGAAGAAGCCCACCGTCAAAGTGGTGGGCGTCGAACCGCAAGGCAGCGCGGTCCTATCCGGTGAGCAGGCAGGCCCGCATCGCATCCAGGGAATCGGCGCCGGCTTCGTTCCCGGAGTTCTGGACGTGGATATTCT
>JAPOVO010000179.1 GCA_026708165.1 Chloroflexota bacterium
GACTCCTTATCGGGGTCTTGCTGAGCTACGACAAGGATGCGCTTGTCGCCGGCCATTGCGGCCTCGATGGCAGCGATCGAGACATCGCGCGATACCAGCAGCGGACTCATAACTTCGCGTACGGGAAACAGGACCGTGCCGCGAACGGGAAGAACAGGCAGATCGACAGCATCGGGGCCGTCATCATCATCGCCGATTTCCACATCGACGTTGATAATCTCGCCCTCTTCAAACTGGTTCTCCGAGTAGCCTCGATCGGGATCGCTTGGAAGCCAGACTTTCTCTTCTTCGCTACTCAAACTCATTACCTCACAATTGGAATCGTTTTCTGATCGATACCGAGTCGTCGCAAGAGCGCTCGGGGATTTTCTTCGAGAACAATGGCGGCTTCGGCCTCCGACAGGCCCGCGCCGTGCGCGATTGTTCGGGCGCGGTCGGCGGTCAGGATGTCGCCCGGCCCGTGGGCATCGCTGTTTACGATCATCGGCGCTCCCGTCTTACGACAGACTGAAGCCACGAATCCGTTGGCGAGTGAATGGCCAGAACGTCCCGAAAGCTCTATGAATTTGCCGGAGTCTCGCGCCGTCTCGGCGGTCTCGTAATCAAGGAGTCCCGGGTGGGCGATCACGTCTACGGCGTGAGAGGCCGCGGCAGCGCGATTTGTACCCGGCGGCACGTCCTCAGAAACCGTCTCTCCGTGAACTACTACCAATTCGGCACCGAGCTCCTTGGCGCGCAAGGCGGCGAGATCAATTTCAGATGGCGGAACGTAGGTGAGCTCGACTCCCGGCAAGACTCGAATGTCCCAGTTGTCCGATGCAGTGCGGCAGCTTTCCACCAATGAATCGAGCAACCATTCAAGTTCCGCGATTCCGGCGTGGTCGGTAATCGCGAGGACATCGTAGCCGTGACGGTAACACCGATAAGACAGCTCAAGTGGCGAGAGCACGCCGTCGCTTAGAAACGTATGGGTGTGAAAGTCGTAAAGCAACTGCTACCGTCCAGTCGACCGCCCGTACATTATGAGGAGCTTGATATTCAAATTATCGCAGGCCAGGAAAGCCAGGGCCGGTAAGTTTCAACGAGCAATGCGACGGCTCGCGCTCCGCGGTCCCGCCGCCGGCCGGCTGGAACCGGCCCCGAAGTCCGATACGCCGAGTTCATATTTTACCGGGGATCGCTTAGTTGGACGTTCGGCGTGGGGGGAACAAAACCGGCCAACATCAGGTTCGAGCCAGCCCGACGCCGCGAACTTCCGTTACAACTCGCAGGGCTTCATACTTGGGACGGACGAGCGGTCCGGCCGCCCTTAGAGACAAAGGCAGGAATTACCGAACTTGACGGAAAAGACTTCTGGCGAATCGGTTTTCGAGTATTACAACCGCGGCTACAACGTGGGCGTCGGCGGAGCGGTGGTAAAAGAAGGACGGCTGCTGCTGGTGAGACGGGCGAGCGCCTATGGTAGAGGAAACTGGCAAATCCCCGGCGGATTCATCGAGCGGACTGAATCGATGGAAGACGCCGTGGTTCGGGAAGTGGAGGAAGAGGCGGGAGTCGACGCGTCTCCGCGAGGAATACTGGCGATACGCAACAGGCTGTTCGACGGATCGAACAGCACTTACGTGGTTTTTCAAATGGACTGGGTCGGCGGAGAGCCGCGGGCGGACGGAATCGAGACCGACCGAGCCGAGTGGTTTTCGCTCGATGAGATCAGGGCGCTGAAGAGTCGCCCGTCAATTAATTTGGCTTTGGCTGAGGCGGCTCTGGGCGAAACACCCGGCCTGCTCACGGGCAAGCTGGTGAGCAGTATCGACGGCGACACGTATACGCTTTTCGTGGGATAAGAGGTTTAGCTCGTGGCCGTGGTCTGGCAAATCGGCGGCTGAGATGGATGTCTGGTCGCTCGTTCTGCTGGTTATTCGAACGATTCATGCCGTCGCCGCGGCAATCTGGGTTGGCGGGGGAATCGTATTGCTAGTCGCGATAATGCCGGCTCTTCTCAAGGCGGAGGGCGGCAGACCGGCGAGATTGGCCGCCGGCATGGCGGCGAGATTCGGCAGGGTCGCCGGCGGCGCGATTGGCGTATTTGTCATCACCGGCGGCATATTGGCGTTCGAGCGTCTCGCGCAGCCGGGGGTGACCCCGGCGTACGGCGTGGTGCTTGGGATCAAAGTGGCCCTCTCGTTCTTGGCGTTCGGCCTTGTGTGGCAAAAGGGGGCTTGGCTGGAAGGCTGGGAGTCGAAACCGATCACCGGTCTGATCAAGTCTGCAAGGACTAGCCGGAGCGGTATGGCGGTCGTCATCGGACTGGCGATCTATTTCATATCTGTACTGGCGCAATACATCTTTGAGCAAAGCCTTCTCCAAGGGTGATATTTTGCAAGGTTGCTTGCTCTTGGGAAGCGTGCCAGTCCGTATACTGAGCAACGTCGTGAAGATTTCGAAAATGAATGGAATTCAGGCAGCCAAATGCGGTCGGCGTCGGTGAAGGACGCAGAGGTGATTTCCTCCGAGGCGCCTCTCCGCGGGGTTCGCTTGCCGCCGCTTCGCTTTCTGATTCCGTCGGCGATTATCGTCGTGGCGGCTGGGTTTCTTATTTGGTCGGCGACGCGGGCAGCAGCTGTCTATTACCTGACTCTTGACGAAGTGGTGGTCCAGGGGCAGGCGATCTCGGGAAAATCGATAAGGGTGCAGGGGACCGTAAAAGACGGCTCAATAGAACGGGCGGAAGGCGCCACTGGGATCAAGTTCACGCTTACGGACAACGTGAGGGAAATTCCGGTTGTCTACGAGCGAACGCCTCCCGACCTGCTCGGCTATTCGACGGAGCAGCGTTATCAGGACGTGGTGGTGGAAGGGACGGTCGACGAGACAGGGGTGTTGCGAGCGCGCAACTTGCTCGTAAAACACGGTCCTGAGTTCGAGCCGGTCGAGTCCCTGGAACAGCAATGATCCGAGCACTACCGGCAAGTTGTATTGCAAGTTGATCGAGGTTCGGAGCCGGTCGCAAGCGCCCAATCGGTAACCTGCCGGG
>JAPOVO010000407.1 GCA_026708165.1 Chloroflexota bacterium
TCCTGAATCACCTGGACCAGCCGAGAGAGCTGGTGAAGGGCGAGGTGATTCGGGGTTTGTGGGCCTAGAGCACGCGCCGCAGCTAGACCGCGGGAGCGCCCTGATCTTGCAATGTAGCCCCGTTGCGGCTACATTGCGGCCATGGCGACCGTCGGCATCCGCGTCCTGAAGAACCGTCTCAGCGAGTACGTGCGCATGGCTCAGTCCGGTGAGCGGGTCACCGTCACCAGCCGGGGCGCGCCGGTCGTCGACCTGGTCCCTCACGCACCGCAAGGGTTGGACCCGGACGACGAGCTCTTGCGGCAGGCGCGGGCAGGGGAAGTCCGTCTGGGAAGGCCCAACGCCGAGGCGGTCTACACGCGACCGCCCAAAGAGGAACAATGGCCGCACGATGAAGTGATGGCCCTCCTCGACGCGGTTCGCGGCGAGAGGTGATCCTCTACGCCGAGAGCAGCGCGGCCCTTTCCTGGTTGTTCGGTGAGCCGCCTGGAGACGAAGTACTCCAGCTTCTTACGTCCGCGACCAGGATGTTCGCCTCGGAGTTGACGCTCCTTGAGTGCCAACGCGCAATTCATCAGGCGGAAGCGGCCGGCCGGCTGAGCGCCCGGCGCGCCGAAGCGGCGCGCTCGCGCCTTGAAGCGGCGACCAGATCGTGGAACGTGTATCGGTTCGGTGCCGTCATCGTGGACCGTGCGAGCCGTCCCTTTCCAAGAGAACCGCTTCGAACGCTCGACGCACTCCACCTCGCCACCGCTCTTCACGTCGCCGAGTTCGAACCAGACCTGACGGTCCTGAGCTTCGACCGTCGCATTCGCTCGAACGCCGTCGCCCTCGGGCTTCAGGTGGCACCAGCCGACGGGGCAACCTGAGATGGCCAACAACTCCCTTAGAGAAACCTCGTTGCGCCACCCGCGTCCAGCTCGGTCGAAACCCCTCCCTGCCTCGGCGGGCTTGGCAACACTGTTCGGTGCCTGGCTCGGTACCGGAATCGGCGCTGCAGCCCAGACGTCCGATGGCTGGCCCCACTACGGCAGTTCGCTCGCGGGCGACCGCTACGCCGCCCCTTCCGCGATTACTCCCGAGCGCGTCGAGCGTCTCTCGGTCGCCTGGGTACACCAAACCGGCGACACGACCGACCGCGATGGCTTCGGCGGGAACCCGTCGAGGTTTCAGGCAACCCCGATTCTCGTCGGCGGCAAGCTGATCGCCTCCACGGGCTTCAACCGCGTCTTCGCCCTGGATCCGGCCGCGGGCACGGAGATCTGGACGTTCGACCCCAAGGTGGACTTCTCGAAGTCCTATAGCGAGCCGTTCGCGTCGCGGGGCGTCTCTGCCTGGCTGGATTCGGTTCCCGGTCAAGAACCATGCCGCGCCCGGGTGTTTCTGGGCACGCTCGACGCCCGGCTCTTCGCGCTCGATGCCGACGCGGGCGTTCCGTGCGCCGACTTCGGTAAAGACGGCGCAGTCGATCTTTCGGTGGGCATCCCGCGGTTCCGCAAGCGCGACTACTCCGTCACGTCGCCACCCACGGTGGTTGGCGACCTGGTCATCGTGCGCTCCGCCATTGGCGACAACGGTGCGACCGAGGTCGAGCCAGGCGTTGTCCGCGCCTACGACGTGCGCGACGGCGGACTCGTTTGGACCTGGGATCCGCTGCCTCGCTCGGACGATCACCCGGGCGCGGAGAGCTGGGCGAATGTCCACGACAACCGGACCGGCGGAGCGAACGTGTGGGGCGTGATGTCCTCCGACCCCGGGCGGGACCTGGTCTTCCTTCCTACGACGTCGCCTTCGCCGGACTTCTACGGCGGCAAGCGCCTGGGCGACAACGCCTTCGCGAACTCGGTGGTTGCCCTGAGGGCATCCAGCGGCGAGTTCGTGTGGGGTTACCAGACGGTCCGGCATGACCTGTGGGACTATGACCTCGCCTCCCAGCCGCTCGTGTTCGAGTACACCTCGGCGGACGGAACGCGACGCCCAGCCGTCGCCCAGGCAACCAAGACGGGCTTCGTGTTCGTGCTGGACCGCACGAGCGGCGAACCGCTTCACGCGGTGGAGGAGCGTGCCGTGCCGGGGAGCGACGTTCCGGGGGAGCAGGCGGCCCCGACGCAACGGTTCCCGAAGCTGCGCTTGCACGCAACCGATGCGCGACCGCTACAGTTCTGGGACTTCTCGGAGGAACACCGTGCGGCGTGCCAGAGACTCATGGACGGCGTACGCTACGAGGGCATTTTCACGCCGCCAAGCCTCGAGGGCACGATGCTCTATCCGGGCAATCCGGGCGGCACGAACTGGGGTTCGATGGCTTACGATCGCGGTTCGCGCATCGGCTACGTGGTCGTGACCCGCTGGCCAACCGTCGTCAAGCTGATCCCGCGCCAGCAGTTCCGTGCAGCCGAGCGCGAAGGCACGCTGAACGGGGTACGGGCGGAGCACACCGCACAGGCTGGCACACCCTACGGGATGGCACGCACGTACCTTTTCTACGACCATCTGCCATGCCTCGAAGGCCCTTGGGCGACACTCGTGGCGCTCGATCTGGACGCGGGCGAGGTCCTGTGGGAACGCCCGGCGGGTACCCCGCCCTGGAAACTGCGGGAGCCCGCTTCGGATTGGGGATACATCACGAGCGGCGGCCCGATGGTCACTGAGGGCGGCGTCGTGTTTCTCGCGTCGGCCGACACGACGCTGCGCGCCTACGACGGCGCCGGGGGCGACGAGCTATGGATCGAAGAGCTGCCGGCCGGCGCGCATTCGACGCCTATGGGATACCGGCACGATGGCAGGGACTACGTCGTGGTGACGGCGGGCGGAAGTCTCGCTGCCGGTGGAGGACGGGGCGACCACGTGGTTGCCTTCCGGCTGGCCCGCCAGGCCGTGGTCCCGTGAGAGCGTGAACACACGCGCCATTCTCATCGGGCTGGCGCTCGGCCTGGGGCTCGGAATCGCTGCCTCGGCGACGGGTGCGCCCGCGCTCCTGTGGGCCGCCGAGGCCGTCGAGCCGCTCGGCCAGGTCTTCCTGCGCGCGATCC
>JAPOVO010000250.1 GCA_026708165.1 Chloroflexota bacterium
TGCCTGCAGGCGATTCAGCGGCAGATCCGCGGCAGACGGATAGGGTCGGTGTATGCCGCAGCTGGCGTGCTGTTCTTCCGCACGGTGCTGCGCAGCACCCTGCAGGAGTGGTCGACGACCCTCGCGGTCAACGTCGTCGGGGTAGTGACCACCATCCAGACCTTCGCTCCGGTCCTGCGGGAACAGCGTGAGCCCTCGATACTCTGTACCGTCGGCTCGGCCAGCGGCCTCCTCCGGGGCGACCGGGGCGTCGCGTCCTACCAGTCCAGTAAGCACGCAGTGGTCTCGCTGACCGACTCGCCGTCATTCGAGCTGGCGAAGTCCGATCTCCAGATTCGCGTCCACGCCCTGTGTCCGTGCTACGTCGCTACCGGCATGTCCCGGACCAGCGTCGTCAATCAGGAAGTCTGGGACGGGACGCGCGATTCGGCTTCGATCCAAGCCCCCTCGATCCCGGCCTCGCCCCTTGCCCTTACCCTAGAGAGCCACGCCGAAGACCTTCGACCACATCGCCGCGGGCGCTTCTATGTGATCACCGAAAACGTCCGGCCCTATGTCGACCACGATCGTCCGTTCGGCGTCGACACCCTCATTCGCGAGCGGATGGAGAGCCTCCTCTCCCACCAGATCGACAACCGTGACGCGTTCGTGGACGGCCCGGCGGCCGGCCCAGCGGCCACCATGAAGGGGTCCCTGTTTCGATCGGTGGAGTCCGATGGAGAGACGTGAGCGTGACTACAGGTAGTCCCCTCGATCGATATCTGCCCGGCAGGTGACTAACCCCGACGCCCAACTCCTGAGGGACAAGAGGGCAGATCCCCGCATCATAGAGGCCCTGGCGGCCGCGGACGGGTTCGAGCTGGCAGTGCCGCGCCCTGCTCCGGGTGCGACCCATGAGGAGGCGTTGGCGTACTGCGTCGCCATGGAAGCGGCCATCATCGAAGGCAACGAGCCGCTGCGAGCGATGCTGCCGGTGTTCCCGTCACTGGCGCAGAGCACCGAGATCGTCATCGGTGTGGACGGCAACCAGATCAAGCTCTTCATCTACCGCCCCCGCGAGACGGGTGGGTCCGTGCCCTGCATCGTGCACACGCACCGAGGCGGAATGGTGATGACGACCGCCGAGGATCCCGTGACCGTGCGTTGGCGGACGAAGTCACCAATATCGGCCTGGTCACGGTCGGTGTTGGGCAAGTCAGGAGGCGCAAACCTCGCCCTCGCAACCACGCTCAAGGCGAAGAGGGAGGGGCTGGCTCGAGCAGATCGACGGCGCGTACGCGATGTGTCCGTACATCCTGGGATGCTACGCCGACCCTCGGCGTCGTTGCTTTCGCTGGCGGAGAACGAAGGATACTTCATGACCTGCGCGCAGTTGGCGTTGCCGGCGCAGGTCCACGACCCTACCGGCGTGCACGCCGCAGATTCCGCTCGCGTGGCCCTATCACGCGCAGCAGTCGGACCTGGCGGGCCTTCCACCGCGCGTGATCTCGGTCAACGAGTTGGACCCGCTACGCGACGAGGCGGTCGCGTACTACCCCAAACTGGCTGGTGCGGGGTCTCGGCCGTCGGGTGTACCGTCCACGGACACCCCATGGCTGCGACCTCGCCATGCCAGACCTCACACCCGACGTATTGGAGGAGACACTGCGCTCTCTCGCGGGGTTCCCGCAGTCTCTTTGAGAGCGGGTCGTGGACGGGGTCAGCAATCCCGGAATCGCCTCCCTCGGGAGTCCGCCAGAGGGGTGTGAGGCTCGGGAAGGAGACAGGAGGTGTGCACATGCCCAGCCTCCAACCGGCCCCCTTGAACGGGATTGACCAGGGATGAAGGCCGTGACGTAGACTATCGTTGCCGCCCGACCTGGCCCATGCCGCGGAGCGATAGCCCGCGCGGAAGGCAAGACGCCGAGTGGCGTGGTCCAGGACGCGTTGCGGACCGCGCGCCGCGCGCTACTAACCAAGTGGCACCTACGCCTAACAGAACGGTCACTACTGGGACGATCCAATCAGTCATGTTCCTCGCACCATTGGTCAGCTCACTTTCCCATAACGTTGCCGATCATCGGCTCCAACCACTACCGAAACCAAGGGGGTAAGGCGTCCGAGTGGTTCGGTTTGTTATAGCCATGGCGAAGGTGGTGACTTCATAACTAAAGTAGAAAGCCTCTTAGCCAACTCGTCCGTCAGTTTAGCTCGGCCCTCGTCGTTGTTGAGATACGTCAAGAATCTGTGATGCCGAAGATCGAACGGAACGTCACCCTCAGATTGTGTCATTGGAACGACGTGTCTTCCAAGAGTATGAGCGATTCCTGCTTCGTATAACACGTTAGCGTTTTTACTAGAGAAGTCACATACGACAACGAACGATCGAAAGATCAGTGAAAACACATCTTGCATAACCGTTGAATGGTCCCAAATGTCATCCGCTCGGAGACATCTCAGGCCGGCGTGACTGCACGCGCCTTTGATTGCCTCGTACGTGGCGGAGAACTCCATGTCGAATGGCATCATGACCGAGACCAAATCGTGTTCCAAGGGTTCATTCGGAATCTGGAAGAGATTAGGTGAAAAGACAATCTTTCGGCCTTGGGTTTGTTCGCTAGAAACATCATCCCCCGTGGAAGTACACTTGGTGTTGACGTAATCGAGCACAACACTCAAGTTCTCATCGTTCGGTCCGATGAATCTTCTGAGAAAGGTCAATGCGAGACCATCGTAATCGTCATCTCCCCAACTGAGGCTCCGCAGGAGTCTAGGGTGACGTTCGACCTCATCAAGCGCATTTGTCAGTGCGCCAAGTTCGCGCCAGTTGGAATCGTTGAAGTCCGCCACCACTGAGTTCTTCAGGCGAACGAGGTCATGTCCTGTCAATCTGGAGGGCACGCTTCATCATCCTCTGGTATGGAGCCTACATTCACTGATTATCAGGTAAATCTGCCCGCCAAGGCGATACTTCGAGCAGAGCCGGAGAGCGCCTGCGTGGCTGCGCGCACCGAGGAGTCAGCCCCCGAGATGCTCCAGCACCGCC
>JAPOVO010000352.1 GCA_026708165.1 Chloroflexota bacterium
ACAGAAATGAAGCTGGACATCATGTCAGTGGCCGCCGCATCATTGTCGATCTAGTTCCGGAGTTTGGATCGCCGCTATACGTCTACGACGAAGCCACGATCCGCGCGATGTGCCGATCGTACGTCGACGTTCTGAGTGAGAACTATCCGAACTTCAGCGTTACGTATGCCGGAAAGGCGTACATCGATCTGGCAGTGCTGCGAATAGTCGCTGACGAGGGATTCGGCCTCGACGCCGTAAGCGGGGGCGAGATCCAGTGCGCGGTTGCGGCGGGGTTTCCCATGGAGCGAGTGATCTTCCACGGAAATAACAAGCTGCCCGACGAAATCGAGCTTGGCCTGTCGGCGGGGATAGGCCGGTTCATGGTCGACGGCTTGGACGACCTTCGCCTGATATCACGGGTCGCGTCGGACCGACGAACCACGGCGAATGTCATGCTGCGGCTCACGCCGGGCATCTCGGCACACACGCACGAATACATCCGCACTGGCGCGCTGGACTCCAAGTTTGGTCTCCCCATCAGCACCGGTCAGGCGGAGGATGCAGTAAAGCTCGCGCTCGAATCGAGCGGAGTTTCGCTGATCGGCTATCACGCGCACATCGGTTCCCAGATCTTCGATACGGCGCCGTATGCGCAGACGGTGGAAGTACTGCTCAGCTTTGCGGAGCAAATGCATGACAAGTATGGAGTGTGCCCAGAGGTCCTATCGCCGGGTGGAGGATGCGGGGTCCAGTATGTCGAGGAGGACGACGGTCTTGAGATCGAACGGCTCGTCAAGGTCATTTGCCGCACTTTCAAGGACGGTTTGCCCGCCGGTGTAGAGCCGGAGCTGGCGCTGGAGCCGGGCCGCTCGATCGTGGCGAACGCCGGTGTGGCGCTCTACACAGTCGGGACCGTAAAGGAGATCCCCGGTGTTCGGACCTACGTTGCCGTGGATGGTGGGATGGCGGACAACATCAGGCCCGCTCTCTACGGGTCGGAGTACAAGGTCGATATAGCCAGCCGTGAAGCCGCTAGGGGATGCTCGACCGTCACCATCGCCGGCAGATATTGCGAGTCGGGGGACATACTCTTCAGCGACGTCACCCTGCCGGAGCTTAGGAGCGGGGACATAATCGCCGCCGCGACGTCAGGCGCGTACAACCTGGCCATGTCGAGCAACTACAACATGGCCCTGCGCCCGGCGGTGGTCTTCGTGAAGGATGGGCAGGCGACGCTGTCTCGGCGGCGCGAGACTTACGACGACCTTTTGGCGGTGTTTCCCGGCGCTTAGCTCGGGTATAGCCGAGCGCTAGCGGGAAGCCGGTCTCGTGTTTCCGGGTGATTTGGTGCGGATGGCCAGAACCACCCCGGTCTATGGCGGTACAGACAGCGGCTCGTCAAGTCTCCGGACCGGCAGCTGATTGAGTCCTCTGTTCAGTCGGTCTAGAGGCGCTATTTGAGCGACAGCAGCCAGGTAACGAGCGTTTCGACCTCGGGATCGGTAAGGCCGACGTTGAGCATCACGGTATCGGGCTTCATCCCCACGGGATCGTGGATCCATTTGGCGAGGTTTTCTTCGGTGAGTTCCATGACGTCGGCAATCATCGCACGCGAAGCAAGGCCATTGAGGTCGGGCCCAATAGTACCGACCGCCTCCGGGATCCCAGGGGCGATGTGGCAGGCGATGCAGCCCTTGGACCTGAACAGCGCGTGAGCTTCGGCGAACTCGCCGGTACTGACGACCGGCGCAGGCGTCGCCTGCGGTACCTCAGCCACGGCTCCGGCACCTGCCACCATTCGCTGCATCATTTGCTGGCGGACGGGTTGGAGGTCGGTCTGGGCGTCGGCCATGCGGGACGGCTCCACGGCCCAAGCCGCGACAACCACCCCAACAACGGCGACACCGAGGATCGCGACCGCACCCATTAGAAATTCGGACGTACTCAGCCTAGCCAATTTCAGCGCCCTGCCCAGGATCGTACTTGTCACGCTTGCGCACGTTTTCGTCTCCGACTTCGATTATGAGTTCGCCGTTCTCGATGGTGATCGCATGGGTCCCGAGAGGTCTGGGCGCAGGCCCGCGAACGACCTCGCCCTTGTCGTCGAAAATGGACCCGTCGCAAGGGCTAATGAACTGCCGGGTTGGGGCGTCCCAGGCGACTTTGCATCGCATGTGGGTGGACCGCTGGTTGATCGCAAGGAATCTGTCGGGCAGCCGGGTCAGATAGAACTCGCCTTCCTCGAAGAGAACCACGTCGAGGAGGTTGTAATCTTCGACCGGACCGGCGTTGACCTGGCTTATCGACGTGACGGGCGTCCAGAGGAACGCTACCGCCGCGACGGTGATCGTGAGGGGCGCCAGAACTCCCGCAACGGAGACGAACAGAAGCCGGAAGAGATTCCGCTGGATAGGATCGGCGCCCGCGGCCGGCTCGACGTTTAGCACGTCGCGAACCTCAATCCGCAACGGATACTCAAAGGGCCAAATCCATCGCTAACTCCGTGACTTCTACTTATCAAGTTCAATTATGTTCGGCCGATCCCAAGGGGCGTATAGATTCATGTCGGTCCCGCGCATCGCGCTCCCGATGAACGTCAGCACAATTATCGACGCGACCGTGGCCGTAAAGACCGAGATCATGACCTCGCGACGGTTGCCGCCGAACACGAACTTCGCGGCGGCTCCAATGACGAGCAGTAGAGTCATGACGATGAGAAACGGGATCAATCCGGCCCAGAGGAACGAGGACCATTCGGTCAGATCGTAAAGTCCGAAGAAACCGAAGGACTCGGGCCATCCCTTCGGTGTTTCACCGCCGGTCAGCTTGGTCAGGTCCAGGGCCTCGTTCAACCGGGAGGCGAGGTTCCGTCCCAGATCCAGCCACTCGAGGACTATCCAGATAAAAGTGGCCGCCAAGGCGGACCCGAACGCAGCTATGACTCCCCGTTTGCCGCCGAACCATTCTCCAGCGCCAGCGCGGTCCCAGTCGATAAACGGTATCGCAAGCAGTCCCATGACGAAGATTGTGG
>JAPOVO010000216.1 GCA_026708165.1 Chloroflexota bacterium
CGGTGATTCTTGGAGGTGTGTGCGACTGCCTTGTGTGCGAACCGCTGCGGGCGACTGGCGCGCAATAGCTGATGTGGCGTTCTTCAAGGAGGCGCCTCCGTCGGAACAAGAGCCCGGCGGCGCCAAGGTGAGGGACCTCATCCAGAACCAGCTACCGGATGCCGGCGGCTACGTTTCGTACTCGTGGACCAGCGCCCTTGGCACGAAGTCGAGGAGGGAGGCGCCGCCGGGACCGCTCGTCAAGGCGTTGAAGTGGCTGGAGGGAGAAGCGACACCGATTGACCTGGGTGACGCCATTTCCGGGACAATAGATGCGATCTCCGAACTGCCCGATCCGGATTGGGCCGTGCTGTTGCCTTTGGGACACTGGGCTATGCACCGAAATCGCCCCGATCTCCTGTCGCATGTCCTCGTGGATTCAGATAGCGGTCAGCGGGCCGCACCGATTGGCGATGCGCTGGTGGCCGATCCCTACGTCGAGCGTGGCGACGTCCGCCGCCACCTCTTGCATCGCGTTCCGGCGATCGTCGCAGCATATGGAGACGAGGACCCGGCAAGCAGGAGTGCGCAGGAGTGGCGTCTGTTCTTCGAGACGGCGGGGGCTCAGGGCACTTTGGCCGTGCGGCCTATCGAGAGGTGGCTGAGCCAACAACGCCGTGGGGCAGCATTGGACTTCTTGGGGCTCGATCCCGGACCCGCCAACAAGAACGGCTACACCTTGAGGGACTTCCGAGTCGAGCCTCGGATTCCCGGCCCAGAAGCCGAAGCGGACGTCAGACGGGCACTCGCCTCTTGGATGGAGGACGGATTCAGCTCGTTGGCAAACCACGGCCGCCGAATCGTGACGTTCTCCTACTTCGGAGGCAAGACAGTCGTAGGGTCACGCTCGAGCTCATGGTTGCGAAGGCTAGCCGGCCTCGCGTGGGTGCCATGCAACGATTCTCGGCTGCGCGCACCAAAGGACGTGCTTGCCCGTTCAGATCCGGCGCGAAGTGACGCGCCCGTGGCGTTGCTCTCGAAGGAACTTGTCGGAGTCCTCGAAGCGGAGGGACTCGAGTTTGGCGTTGCGGTTCCCGAGGCTCCGGCGCTTCGCAGGTTGATGGCTCTGGGAGACTCCTTGGGAGCGACTGAGCTTGCAGATCTCTTGATCGAGGTTCGCGAGAGCGCTTCGACGGAGGATCGCGATCAGCTTGCCCAGATTGTGGGTGATCTCTCGGTGCCGTCCGAATCGGGCCAACGGTTTCCGCTCAACCGAGTGGTCCGACGTGCTGGAGCCGGCGGGAGCATTCGGGGTGCAATGGGAGGTTGGATTCTCCCCTTGGACAGCGTTGAGGAGCCGCTTCGGAAGGAGTTGCTGCAGGAGGCTTTTCCGCACGAGTTTCCCGTTACCACGACGGGGGAGCAGGCTTTGGACTACCTTCGGTGGGTCTGGAAGAGGGCTGGTACCTCGGGGGAAGGTCTCGCGAACCAGGTTCGAGATGTCCTTCCGGCGGCGTACGCGTACTGTCTGGACGACTGCATGGGCGACGAGGCCTTGGCTGGAAGGTGGGACCAGGCGATGCTCGAGGCCGCGGTCTTCTCGGAGCGAGAGTGGATCCACCTCGCCGCCGCGCCCGCGCCCGTCTACTTTGACGATTTGGAGGACCGGAGATTCGCGCCTAGAGATGCCTCGACTCGTACGGCTACAAGCGGGCACTTGGGAAACTCCCGTGATCAGCAGAAGCGAACAGCGAAGGCGCTTGGCCTCCCTTTCTTGTCGGATCGTGTTCATCTTCGTTGGGAGGAGAGTACGGGGAGAGAAGCTGGGGACTGGATGCCGAGGTTCGAACTCATCGGTGGACTGCTCGCACATGCCCGGGAAGGCAGCCCGTCAGACGGAGGACCGGACGGAGGGGGCATCGGGCTCACACTTCGTCTTGTTGAGCGGCTCGAGTTGCAGGTGAGCGTTGGTGGGTCTGCGCCAGACCGAGTGCCCGTCAACGCGAGACTGAAGGAGGGTGTGTTGGTGGTGGCCGGGAGGCCAGTCGAGTTCGCTTCGGATGCCGCGGGCGAACTCGTGCGCGAGTTAGGCTTTAGGCAGCGGGCCAATCTCGCCGTAGCGCTCTCCGGAATGTTGGGCGCGATCGACGATGAGCTAGGTTTTTCGCTGGCCGCGGAGAAGTTCTCTCGCGCCTTCGCTCCCGACTTCGACCTGTCGGTACTTCGTCGAAGCGCCCGGGACATCCCGGAGTCGACTAACGGCGAATCGAGTCCGCCTGAGACAGCCCGCGAGAGCAGTGAGAGCGTTCGAAACGAGCCGACGCCGGCCGAACGCGAACGGGTTCCGGAGCCTGAGGTGGGAGGGGGTTCGTATGATCTCAGCTGGGCATTGGCGTCCCAGCGAGCTGCGGCAGCGAACCTCAGGAAAGCGCTAAAGGGAGAACTCGAACCGGAGAGTGAGGAGGAAGCAGAACCCAAGGACGAAGAGTCGATCACCCGCGACTCGGCTGCGGATCTTGGTGACGAGGTCTATCGTGAGATTGCCGCTGCGTACGAGCGTCTCTTCGGGCGCGAACCGGAGTTAGGGGATCCCCACCAGACAGGATGGGATGTTCGGAGCCACGACCCAGAGACCGGGGGTACACGTCTGATCGAGGTCAAGGGCAAAGGGCTTCCCTGGACCGAAGACGAAGTGGTGGAGTTGAGCCGGGCACAGGTGGCCAAGGCATTTGAGGCACGGAAGGAGAACGGCTCCTCCTGGTACCTCTATGTCGTCGAGCGAACCGACCAGGAGAGCTTTGAGGTTCTTCCCATCAGCAACCCTGCCGACATGGCGACGAAGTGGATCCTCCGGGGCGGCGAGTGGCGGATGATTGCGGACGAACCCCGGCGAGTCCACCACGCATCAGGAGCGGCTGATTCCGGCAGCAAGTGACCGTTACTAGTCGTCGTTGGACACAAGCACGCCCAGCGGCGGCGCTCCGTCCGGACTCTCGAAGTCCACGTCGAGCAGCATCGCGATGAGG
>JAPOVO010000258.1 GCA_026708165.1 Chloroflexota bacterium
CCCCGATCCGTCGCCCGCGTGGGTCAGCTGGACCGGCTGCTCAAAGTCCTCACCCACCTTTTCGACCGCGATTCCCGCCAGCGCCGGCGCGGCCGGAGTCGGCGACTGTTCCGCCTCTTTGGCCTCCGCTTCAACAGTTGGCGTTGGCGAAGGCGGCGAAGTGCCATCCTCGTCGACCTCCGTTGTTGGGATTCTCAAGACCGCACCGGCCCGGATGTCGTCCGGGTTCTCGATTTCGTTCGCTTCCGCCAGCTCATTCGTTGTGACTCCAAAGCGGCGGGCGATTTCCGAGAGCGTGTCGCTCGGCCTGACTTCGTATTCCACAGGCGCGGCTGCGTTCGGAGTGGCCGTGCTGGTCGGAGTGGCGGTTGGCGCGACCGTCGCGGCGGCTGCGGTAGTGGCGGTCGGAGTCGGTGGCGTGGGACTCGGGACCGCCTCCGTCTCGACGCGTACCGTCACGGTCGGTTGCGACACCTCCGCCCGCGGCGTTGGCGTCGTCTGGCGGCCGCCTTCCTCACAAGCGGCAACGACTACAAGGAGTCCGGCTAGCGCAAGAACCCCGAGGAGCTCCCCGATCAGACCGCTGAATCTGATCGATTGCAACGTATCCCTGACTTCCCTACGGAACGGCGACCCCGGCCACATTGACCCTGAGCCGGTACACGCTCGTGTCGGCGGTCATGAACAGCGTCTTCCAATCAGAGCCGCCGAACGCCAGGTTCGCCGGATGCTCGGGAGGTCGGATCCGGCCCAGCGCCTCGCCTTCCGCCGACACCACCCACGTGCTGCCCGGGCCAGTTACCCACAGATTCCCCTCCACGTCGATCTTCATTCCGTCCGGCCCGTGCTCGTCGGCGACGCCGAGGTAGGTAAAGAAAACCCGGTCGTTGCTCAGCGAGCCGTCCGCAGCCACGTCGAACGCCCTTATGTTCCGTGCGTGGGTATCGTCCACGTACAGGATGCTCTCATCCACGCTGAAAGCCAGTCCATTGGGCCTGATGAAATCATCCCCGAGCAACTCAACGGTTCCGTCCGGCAGCACTCTGTAAAGTCCGTTGAACCCGATTTCGCTGGGGATTTCGGCGTCACCCGAGCCCGGCCACGGCAGCAGGCCGTAGGGCGGATCGGTGAAATACACGATCCCGTCCGAGCGGACTGCCACGTCGTTCGGACTGTTGAGCCTCTTGCCGTCGTAGTACTCGGCCAGTGGCTCCACCGAACCGTCCGCCTGCGTTATCGATACGCGCCGCCCCTGATGCTCGCAGGCGATCAGACGCCCCTGCTTGTCCAGGGTCAGACCGTTCGAGCGCCCGCTCGGCGTCCGAAACGTGCTCACCGACGGCCCTTCAGGCCCTTCCTCCCATCTCACGATGCGGTTGTTCGGAATGTCGCTGAACAGCAGGTGGTCGCCCCGCCAAAGCGGCCCTTCGGTGAAGCTGAATCCACCCGCTATCCGTTCGATCTGCGCGTCGTCGGGAATCAGACGCAGAAGTCGCGTATCCAGAACTTCGATCATCGGGTCCATCCGAACATCCCTTTCACGCTAGTAGGTCGGGCGCAAATACTATCCAATCCAGCCATCGCGAACTCTCTGCGCCCTGGAGCGGAGTGAGTACCGAGATATAGAGTATCCGGCCTTATCAGGCGCTTCCGCGCCCCTGCGCCGCGAACAGCGACTCGACTTCGGCCACCGTGGTGGCGTCCTGCGGCGACTTGTCCGCGCGCGGCATCGCCAGCACCCGCGGAAACCGCAGGGCATATCCCGCTTCGTCGCCCTTTCGCCCCGCTGTGTGGTTGGGGCTGCGAGTAAGCTCGTCCGCCAGCACCGGAGCCACGTAACGCGGCTCCACCCAAACGTCCGCCTCGACAGTCGAATCAAGCATCCGCGACGGCTCGTCGCGTGCGTCCCTGTCCAGCAGCTCCCGAATCTGCACCCATTCCTCGTCCGAGAATCCGGTTCCCACCCGCGCTATCGTCTTCAGCCGGGCTTCCTCCGCGTCCCACACGGCCGTCAATATCGCGCCGATACCCCACGCTGTCCGTTTCCCCCTGCCACGCCAGTATCCGACTATCGCGCAATCCAGCGAATCGCTGAGTCCTCCCTTGTAACTGCCTTTCAGCTTTATCCAGTTGAAGTTCCGCTTCCCGGCCTGATAGGGCGATTCCAGCCTCTTGACCAGGATCCCCTCGAGACCATCCTCGACCCTGTCCGCGAAGTAAGTGTCCACCTTCTCAGGATCATCCGTAACAATGCTCTCCGTGACGCTTATCGATTCGCTGGGATTGACTAGCCGCTCGAGCCGCTCACGCCGCTCCTCATAGGGCAGCGGCGTCAGGTCTTCTTCTCCCGCGTACAGAACGTCAAACGCCAGCAGTTTGAGCGGAATCGAAAGCGCCAGCTCCTCGATACCGTGCTTGCGTCTCCGCGACATGGTTAGCTGGAACGGCAGGAAATGCAGCGACTCCGGGTCGTAACCCATAGCTTCGCCTTCGATAATCGCGTTTTCGCTGTTCAGCCGCGACCGTACAGCCTCGGCGACTTCCGGGAACATCCCGGTCATGTTCTCCAGGTTCCGGGAGAAGATGGCGACGTCGCCGCCCGCTCGGTGAATCTGCAGGCGAAATCCGTCGAACTTCGGCTCCACTGCGCATCTGCCGATTTTCTCGATGATCTCCGTGCCCGACGACAGCCGCTCGGCCTGGGCCATCCGCACCGGATTGCCGACCTCCACGCGAATCTTGGCTATCGACTCGGCCCCGCCTTCGATATAGCGCTCCGCCACCAATCCCAGATCGCTCACGTAGTTATAGGCGCGCTCGATCGCCGAACGTTCGGACTTGTCGCCTGCCCTGGCAAACGACATCCCGTCCATGATCGTCGGATCGCCGACGCCTAGCCGCAGGCGAACGAGCGGGATTCGCACGAGATAGCGGTTCTCCAGCGGCCCGGCGTCGCGCATCAAGCTCGCAAGCTGGGTGACTTTGCTCTCC
>JAPOVO010000233.1 GCA_026708165.1 Chloroflexota bacterium
TAGTCGGGTTTGGCCGCCGGGAACTGCACGGGATTGTGACGGGGTTCGCCTGGTCAAGTCCCGTAGCGGACACCAAGCCGATTCTTGACATCGCCTGGGAAGTACCGCTGCTCCGCAATCGCGCCCTGAAGTTCCTGAATTGGCTTGCGGATACTTACGGTGCGCCGCTTTCGACCTGTCTGGGGAGTCTGCTGCCCGCCAACATTGAGAAATACTTCGACTACTCGTACTCGCTTTGCGATACCGAACTGGACTCGCCGTATGCCGAACTGACCGAGGAAGCCGGACAACTGCTCGAAAGGCTACGTGGTGGGGAAGCGATCTCAGAAAAAGCGCTCTCGAAGTCGATGGGGAAGAGGGCAGACCGGGCGGTTGCCGAGCTGACGGATGCGGGGCTGGTAGCGCGTCACGCACGGCTGAATTTGCCTTCCGTGGGCATTCGCATGGCGGCACTGGCGGTCTCAATCCCCGAAGCGAGCGACGCGATCCTCGGCATGGCGCGCGCGCCCAAGCGACAGTCTCTGCTGAAACAGCTCGCGCGCAACCCCGGACCAATACCGGTTACCGAGCTTCTGCGGCGAGCCGGTGCAAGCGGGAGCGTTCTCAAACCGCTGGTGGAAGCCGGACTCGTCAAGATCGAGACACGCAACAGCCTGCATCAACCGGAACCTATGAAGCCCGGAGAGCATCATCCGCCCGACCTGGACGACGAAGCGTCGTGGGCGGCGTTGGCGACTTTCATCGACCGCGAGGGGCACGGCGTGGGGCTTCTGCTGGGAGAACCGCAGGAACGTTTTGCCGCCTATATCAGAGCGGTTGAACGTGTAGTGGGGACTGGCCGGCAAGTGTTGATTCTGGCTCCCACGGAGCGTGAAGCACAAAAGCTCCACGGCGGGCTGGCCGGCAGAGTGGGAGGGCAAGTCGAGCTCTTCTCCAGCGCCAAGACTCCGAGCCAGCGTGTAGGGCTATGGCGCGCGATAAGAGCCGGGGAAGTCGACGTTCTAGTGGGCGCCCGTTCCGCAGTTTTTGCACCCCTGGGCCGGTTGGGCCTGATTATCGTAGAGCGCGAGGAAGACCGAAACTACAAGGACCGCCGCGGCACGCGAGTCCAGGCACGCGACGCCGCAATTCAACTAGGCCAGTTGCATTCGTGTCCGGTCGTCCTCGGATCAGAGACGCCCTCGGTGGAAACCTTCCACGAAGTAGAAAAGGAACGCTACAGGTTCATCTTGATGGGCGGGATGGAGCTCCTGCGAGCCACGCGCATGAAGGTGGGCCGCGGATGGGGATCGCAACGTCCGGCGGGAGTGGTGGACGTTGTCGACATGCGCGCCGCGCCGCGGATGGGTCACGGGGGCATGATTTCCGAACATCTGCATTCGGGACTCGCCAACATCGCCGCCGAGGGCGGGCGGGCCGTTTTGTTCGTAAACAGGCGCGGTAGCGCATCACTGACCGTATGCCGAGACTGCGGCTACACGTTCGGGTGCAAGAACTGCAGCACGAATTTGGTGCAGCACCAACTCTCGCAAGGCCTGGTCTGTCACGTGTGCAATCAGCGCGAGGCCGTTCCCCGATCTTGCCCGGATTGCGGCAGCAGGCGGCTACGGTTGTGGGGGCACGGGACCGAAGCAGTGGCGGACACGCTGAAACGGCTGTTTCCGGGCGAACGGGTGGAGCGGATAGACGGCGACGTGCCGTTTGAGTCGATTCAGAGGGTCGCTGACGGATTTCGGCGCGGCGCGATCCGGTTTCTTGTAGGCACTACGATGCTGTTCAAGGTTGCTGACTCTATTAACGGCGGACTGCTGGGCGTAGTGCAGGCTGACCTGGGCCTTGGATTTCCAGACTACACCGCGCCGGAGCGCGTTTTCCAGACGCTGATGCGGTTGAGACGTAGCGTCATCGGGGGCGGGATAGAAGGCCGGATGATCGTTCAGACGATAATGCCCGAGCATCACGTGGTCGAGGCGGTTCGAACGGGGAGCTATCTGAGGTTCTTCCGCCCGGAGCTCGAGATTCGCCGAGCGCACGAGTTTCCGCCGCTGAGGAGGCTTGCGCGATTCGTTTACTCTCACAAATCGTCGGACAAGGCGCGGACCGAGGCGGAGGCGCTGGTCGAACGGATGCGCTTGAAGATGTCCGAATCGGGCGTGGGAGGCGTCCAGTTTCTGGGACCCGCGCCCGCGTTTCGATACCGAGAGCGGGGAAGGTACCGATGGCACATCATGGCGCTAGGAGCGAGCGAGGACGTGATCCCGCTGATCGCGCTTCCGCACAGAGGATGGGTAGTTGATGCCGATCCGGTCGACATGTATTGAGCGTCCGCCACTAATGCGCTGGAGTAACGAAGCGTGAGCGTGCAGAGAATCCTGCCCATCGAGCATCCCTCGTTGCAAAGAGTTTGCAGCCGCGTAAATAGAGTCAGCCCGTCCATTCGCAAGCTGATGTTGGACCTTGAAGACACCATGGCGAGTGCGAATGGGGTGGGACTCGCAGCGCCACAGATTGGTAAACCTTTGCGAGTGATCACGGTCTTGAATGGCGACGACGTACTCACGCTCGCGAATCCCGAAATTGTCAAAGGGTCGGGCGAATCCGTGGAAGAAGAGGGCTGCCTAAGCCTGCCGCTGTACTACGGTCCTGTCGCCCGCGTCGCCAAAATCACCGTTAGAGGACTGGACCCCCGCGGCAACAAGGTGCGCCGCAAGGCCGAGGGGCTTCTAGCCCGTGCGCTGCAACACGAGATCGATCATCTAAACGGGGTCATCTTCAAAGACAAGCTGGCCCGCGGCGGGAAACTTCGCTTCGTTGGGCAGCGCACCGTGGAGGCGGACGAGCAGGGAACTGGGTAGCGGTGCGCCTGGTCTTTCTGGGGACGCCCCAGTTCGCAATCCCCTCGCTTTCACGGCTTCACGAGTCACACGAGATTGGGCTAGTAATCACGCGTCCATCCCGTCCGGTCGGGCGCAAACAGACACGCACGCC
>JAPOVO010000492.1 GCA_026708165.1 Chloroflexota bacterium
CGTCCTACGAGCAGAAGGTCGTGTTCGGTGCCCTGATCCTCGCCGCGGTGCTGCTCGACCGGCTTCAGCCGAGACTCAGACGGTTTCGGCGTAAACGGTCGTAGGAAAGAGGGTCTATTGGCACTGCGGGTTTCGTCGTGACTTCCCGCTAGCCCCCTTTGAGCGCGGTGGTGCAGTCGCCCAACTTGCAGGGTGAAGCCGAGAAGCCGGGAGGTGCGGCCTCTCCGGGAGCTCAAACGCCGATCCGGAGAAAGGGAATCGGCCACACTTCGGACCATAGCCCGGCAGTAGACTCTGTCGTCTTCCGAGTCCGGTCAGCCCGGGCCTGGCTCGGCCGGAAGCGAGGGTTGAGAGACTCATGAGTGTCCGAACGGTGGCGTCGCTGATGGTCTGTGGGCTTGTATTGCCTCCGGTCGGTTCCGGCGCTTCCGCGCAGGTTGGCTTGGGAGCGCCAAATGGGGTCTCGACCACGAAGAACAACCAGATCCTCGTGGAACTCGCGCCTGAGGACACCACAGCCGCCAATCTCTTCGATCTCAACGGGCGGAGCCTGGTCTTCCGACCGGACGGTGGGGGCGGGTACTCGCGTGACGTCCGAAGCCTGGATTGGGAGGACAGCCTCGGTAACGAAGTAACCCTTGAGTGGGATCGGTTCCGGGATGGCGTTGAGGTCGAGTTCGGGGGCTTTGAGTTCGACTACGCTGGTCGCCGGTGGAGTTCGGTCTTCGTGAGCAAGCATGGTCTGCTCACCTTCGGCAGGCCGCTCGAGTTCTCGGAGCATTCCGGGGCGTGGTTCTCTTCGATGTCCGAATCTGCAGCGCGGCTTGCCACCATCCCGACGATCAGCGCACTGTACAAGCCGGCATTCGGAGGGCTCTATGGACGCGATCCTCTTGCATCCCAGTTTGTGGCGCGCTCTTCGGATCGCGTCGTGATGACCTGGTTCGCTTCCGAGTATGACGCTTACCGACTAGACGTTCCTGACCAGGCGGAGCGCTTCCAAGCGATCCTGCACGCAGATGGCACGATTCAGTTCAACTACGGCCGCGTCAGTGTCAATGATGGCGTGGTTGGCCTGTTCTCGGACGTAGTCGAAAAGGGCGACCTGATCGCGTCCGTCGAAGACGCCACCGATTTCGGCCTTCCCGGCCACCTCGATCTGCTGAAGGTCGCGCTGTACGAGGTCGACGCAGACAGCGTGATTCTCGAATTCACGACGAGGGAACCCATACCGGAGCCGACGACGGGGTTCTACAACTATCGCCTCTTCTTCGACACCGATGCGCCGTACTCGCAGAACTCGTCGGACGTAGATCTCGTCTGGAAGATCGAGATCGGCGGCGACAACAGCGTCTGGGGTGGCACGTTCCGCGCGGGCGACGGCGCTAATCAGATTGAGCTGGTCGCCGACATCGCCGGTTTCCAGGGGCTTTGCGCGTCCGTCTGGGCCGGCGCCCACGAGTACGACGACAATCGCTCTTTCGTGAGGGGGATGACCACTACTCCGGTGTCCTTGTGCCTGCCCACCATGGCTCCCCTCGATCTGTCGGAACCTGATCGCGGTCCTTCCCGGACGCAGAGGGAGGTTTTTCATCATCGGGGCCTGCCGGACATGGCGGCGATCGTCTGCCGCATCATCGACAACCTGGGCGACCGGTTCGACCTGTTCGTCTTCCACAACGAGTTTCGTGTCGATTTCCAGGCAAACGCGACTGACTGGCGGAACTACCACAACGGCGTAAGGGGAATCGGGCGCGAGCACAAATGGGGCAGTGCGCCGTGCGGTGACGGGCGTCTTCTGGGCCACTACGGAAAACCCGTCTGGATCGCGCAGGCAGGAGGCCGCAGCTACGACTGGAGAAGAGCGGACTTCAAGAAAGACCTGACGCTGTTCGCGCACGAGGTGACACACTCGTGGACTGCGTATCTGGAGTATGTGAAGAGCAACGGCACTCGCTCACCTTTGTTCGCTGATTCCTTCGCCGATGGCTGCCGATGCCACTGGCGGGGTGATCTTCACGTTCCGGCTGCGTTTCCCTGGGGCGGGGAAGAAGCGCCTTCCTTGATGATGGGAGGAGAAGGGGGAGGAGTCTGGCGCGACAACGGCGACGGGACCTTTACGGTCGTAACGGACTTCGGAGGCGCCTCAGGACTGTCGTGGCTCGATCTCTACGCGATGGGTCTGGCAGAGGTCTCTGAGGTGCGGGACCTGTACGTATTGCGCAACCTGGAACCGGCCCCCGGGAACGACAGCCCGCGCTCGAGTGGGCACTACCGGGGTACGTTTCGCGCTACTAAGGAAAGCATCTCGATCGATCAGATCGTGGCGGCCATGGGCCCAAGGGAGCCTCCGGCTGCACGCTCGCGGAAGGATCTCAACACCGGATTTGTCTACCTGCTGGAACCGGGGCAAGAGCCCACCGCTGAACTGCTTCAGTTGCACGAGGTCTACGTCGACAGGGTGGTCGAGTACTGGTCGCACGTAACTGGCGGGAGGTCACGGCTCTCCACCAGGGTCTCGGACGCGAGCCCAGATCCCCCGCCTCCGCCTGATCGTGCCTGCGTGCCGACCTCGGAGACTCTCTGCCTCCACGACGATCGCTACGAGGTGCGGGTCGAGTGGCGGATCGACGACCGTGAAACGGGCTCGGCCCAAGTGGTTTCGGAAGCGACGGGCGACTCCGGTCTCTTCCGGTTCTTCGATGCGGACAACTGGGAGATCCTGGTCAAGGTGCTGGACGGCTGTGAGATCAACGGTCACTACTGGGTCTACGGTGCTTCGACGACAGATCTGGGCTACGTGATCCGCGTCACGGACACCGCGACTGGTGACGTCCAGGAGTACCGGAACGAGCCCGGTCGGCCGGCAGAGGCGATCACGGACGCCAAGGCGTTTCCGGGCAGTTGTCGGCCCTAGAGATTCGACGGACGTGAGACCGGCTTCAGCCGAAGATCGCCTCCAGGCGGGCCCGCATGACCCGGGGATCG
>JAPOVO010000292.1 GCA_026708165.1 Chloroflexota bacterium
GCTGGCGTTCACCGCGACGGATTCGGAGGTGGAGCTTCAAGCACGGGTGTCGGTCGATGAGTCGGTCGATGGCGAAATCACGGTCCCGGCCCGCAAGATCATCGATATCTGTCAGGCGCTTCCGTCCCAGGCGAGGGTCGACTTCGAAGTCGATGACGCCAACAGGGCTCATATTCGCTCGGGGCGAAGCCGATTCGCGCTGACCACCCTGCCGGCGAGCGACTATCCGACCACGGAGGAGATTGCGGATGAATCGGTGTTCGCCATAGCGCAGAGTGAGCTGAAGCGCTTGATCGATCTCACCCAGTTCGCGATGGCGCGTCAGGACGTTCGCTACTACCTCAACGGGTTGTTGCTGGAAGTTGCACCGCGGGGGCTCAAGGCGGTAGCTACGGACGGTCACAGGCTCGCGGTGGCCCACTTCGAGTCCGAGACGGGTGTAGAGGAATCGAAGGCGATCATCGTTCCAAGGAAGGGGGTGCTGGAGCTCGCGCGTTTGCTGGCATCGGAAGACGCCGAGCTGAACGTTCGCGTGGGAAGCAATGTGGTACAGCTGACAGTCGGCGATGTCCGATTCACAAGCAAGTTGATCGACGGTAAGTTTCCGGATTACGGACGGGTGATTCCCGACGAGGAGACATGCGACAAGCGGCTGGCCATCGAGCGGGAATCGCTTCGTCAGTGTCTGATTCGTGCATCCGTGTTGTCGAGCGACAAGCATCGAACAGTTCGATTGACGCTGGATGCCGGCACGTTGACCGTTGCGGCCAACAACCCCGAGCAGGAGACGGCGGTGGACGAGATCGAGATCGAATATACGGGGGAGAGTCTCGAGATCGGGTTCAACGTGTCATATCTGATTGATGCGCTGGGGACGCTGCCGTCCGAAACCGCCGACATCTTTCTCACGGATTCCTCCAGCAGTTGCCTGATTCAGCCTCATGAACGATCGAGTTGTCAGTTCGTAGTGATGCCCATGCGGCTCTAGCGGCGATCACGCAACGGTTCGCGGCGCAAGGGAGCGGATTGGGTATCGGCCGACGGATTGCTCGGTCATGCGCGTCGCATCCATCGAGATTCGGCATCTTCGAATCCTCGACCACGTCAGTCTGGAGTTCTCCCCGCGCGCCAATCTGGTGACTGGACCGAACGGCAGCGGAAAGTCGAGCCTTCTGGAAGCAGTTCACATCCTCGGGTCGGGCCGATCCTTCAGGTCGCACCGTCTGCGTGACGTCGTCACCCATGGAGAATCCACCCTGCGCATCGTGGGGCGGACGATCGGACCGGACGGGCTCTCCGAAACGACCGGAATCGAACATTCATCCGAGGGGCTGCGGATTCGCCGCGGCGGCGCCGACATCAGGGCGGCATCCGAGTTGGCAGCGCTTTTGCCGATGGTCACGGTGACACCGGACTCGCATCGATTGATCACGGACGGTGCGGACCTTCGACGACGGATCGTCGACCGGCTGCTGTTTCACGTGGAACCAACCTACCTGAAGCACCATCGGCGATATCGGCGTGCGTTGCGTCAGCGCAACGCGGCGATTCGCGGCGGCGCCGAGGTCAGCGATCTGGGTGCCTGGGACGTGGAGCTGGCGGAAGCGGGGGAGTTGCTGTCGGAGCAACGCGAGCGATATCTGGGCCGGGCATTGCGGGCGATGAATGATGTCGTTGGAGCGCTGCTCGGGAGACCTGCCGATATTCAATTCTATCGGGGATGGGCTCCGAATCTGTCGCTGGTACAGGCATGTGAGCGTTCACTGACAGATGATCGGCTGCGGGGCCATACGCAGGTGGGGCCGCATCGCGCAGATCTCCGGTTCACGATCTGTGGTCGGCCCCTGCGCCACTCGCTTTCCCGTGGTGAGGCGAAGCTTTTCGTCACCGCGGTCGCGGTCGCGCAGGTTCTGGATCTGGCCGCGGTGCTCGGGTATCCCCCGGTGGTGCTGGTCGACGACATCGCGTCGGAGCTGGATTCGGACAGTCGAGGCCGATGCCTGGCGGAATTGAAGGCCACCGGTGCGCAGCTGTTCCTGACTGCGGTTCCCGATGTCGGGATGGGAACGAGCGGCGTGGAGGCAGAGCGGTTGTTCCACGTGGAACGAGGACACATTCGCCAAGTGGTATAATTACCTGTTTTCCGCACTTCGGGTGCCTCCGGTGGACGCCCAGACCTACGATTCCACGAACATCAAGGTCCTGAAGGGTCTTGAGGCCGTGCGAAAGCGGCCAGGCATGTATATCGGTGACACCGATGACGGCACCGGGCTTCATCATATGGTGTTCGAGACCGTCGACAACTCCATTGACGAAGCGCTCGCAGGGTATTGCACCGAAGTCGCGGTGACGGTTCACGCGAACGAGTCGATCACGGTCGCGGACAACGGTCGCGGGATCCCGGTCGACAACCACGAAGAGGAGGGCCGTCCGGCCGCCGAGATCATCATGACGATGCTGCATGCCGGCGGCAAGTTCGACGACAACTCGTACAAGGTTTCCGGCGGGCTTCATGGAGTGGGAGTATCGGTCGTCAACGCTCTCTCCGAGCGCCTCGAGCTGACCATTCACCGCGAGGGACGCACCTACCGGCAGGTGTATCGAAACGGCGATCCCGAAACCGGGCTGGAAATCGTCGGCGAAACGACCCGGCGCGGGACGGTCATTCACTTCCGTCCGAGCTCGAGGACGTTCACCAATATCGCGTTCCACTACGACATTCTCGCCAAGAGACTCCGCGAGCTGTCCTTCCTGAACTCGGGTGTGCGAATCAAGCTGCTCGACGAGCGTTCGGGCAAGCAGGACATTTTCCAGTACAGAGGTGGAATCCGCGCCTTTGTGAAGCACCTGAACCGCAACAAGACCCCGCTTCATCCGAGCGTGCTCTTCATCGTGGCCGAGCGCGTCGGCACCGCGGTCGAGCTCGCTATGCTGTGGAACGACTCGTATCAGGAGATCATTTTCTGCTTCACGAACAACATCCCCC
>JAPOVO010000289.1:0-286 GCA_026708165.1 Chloroflexota bacterium
CACGACCGCGTGGTTGTGGAGTTCGCTCGCGTAACGTATCGACGTGAGAATGAAGAGTTCGAGAGCCGTCGGTCTGTCCAGCATCATCAGCGTCTGGTTCGCGTTGCACGCGAAGATCACCTCGTCGAAAGTCTCCCTCACACCATCCTCGTCCTCGACCACGACGCCGGAACCCAGCCGGTACACCTTTCGAACAGGTCGGTTTAGGTAGATCTTGTCCCGAAAGTTGGCCGACAGGTTCTCGTAGATGCGTCGTGTTCCCCGGTCCCACGTCTGCATCGGAGTG
>JAPOVO010000289.1:296-2976 GCA_026708165.1 Chloroflexota bacterium
CGATGTCGAAGAATTCGAGATACCTCGAAAATAGAGCCGCCGGCATATCGAACACGTTCGTCGCCAATAGAAAATTGACGAACATCGGCTTCAGGATCTTGTACCTGAAATCCCCGGAAAACCCTCCCAGGTTCAGGACCGTCCCCATGCTGATGTAGTTGAACGGGTTGAGGGCATTCAGCAGCTTCGACCGCGAACGCGTCAGCCAGCCGAACCAGTGCATACGCCTCAAGACTCGTTGAAACTTCGCGATCTCGAATTGCAGTTGCTCCCTGATGTCCGAATCGAAGTCGTGGGCGTAAACGCGGTCGCCGCACTTCACGCTGTAGCTGAATCTGGTGTCGATCAGTTCGATGCCGAACCGTTCCATCAGCAGCAGGATGTGTTGATATACCGACGGGATGCACGCCGTTACGGAGATGTCGAAGGGAATTGAGCCGCCGTCGTCCTGCGGCATGTCGGCCGTAATCGCGTTCCCGCCGATCTGTTCCTGAGCCTCGAACAGCCGGAAGTCGAAGCGGTCCGGATGCTGACTCAGCGCCCACGCCGCGCCCAACCCCGAAACTCCCCCACCGATAATGGCAATTCGCCGCGCCGCGCCCGTCGCTATGACTACCGTCCAGCCGCCGTCACTGGCCGCTGTCTTTCGATGACGCCAACCCCCACCCCAACAGACCCATGTAGACGAGTCCGGCCACGGACATTGCCGCGAACACGGGCGCGAATGCCAGCTCCAGAGTGTCCGAATGCCACGCGGAGATGAACACAATCAGGGACGCCACGGCCAGCACCGCAACGATGCCGTTCAGCACTGGAGGCAGACGCAGGGGCTCAGGCCGGAACGCAAACCCCAGCGCCATGATCGCGGTCCCGGCATAGCCGACTACGCCGGAAGTGAAGTGAAAACCCCACACCATCCGCTGCATCGCCAGCGCCGATTGGAGCCATTCCTCCGACTTCGCCCCTTCGCTCTCCAGCGCCGCCACTCCCATACCGATAATCATGTAGTCGAGACCCCGCATCACCGTCTGCAATATCAGGGCGATGACCATCCCCAACAGTCCGAGCCGCGCCACGGGACCTGCATGTCGCCGCAGGGTCAGGAGACCGTTAAGCATGAGCAGGGCTCCGAAGATGATCACCACGGGCATGGTGTACGCCAGCGCCGAGTTGCGTGCCATCGCCATCGTTAGATCGGCGAGGCTGGTGCTGGGCACGGTGTCCACCACGCCCCGGCCCGGCGAGAGCGCGTAGCCCACCGCCACCGCCGCCATCCCAAGCAGCAGGGACCAGCCGCCGAGCCGTTTATCCGTCAGACGCATGGCTCATCCCGCGTGTGTATCCGCAGCGGCCGGGTCAACGTCCCCACGGGCGGCGACCACCGTCTGCAATGCCCAACGCCAGTGGCTGGAAATGGACAGTTCGTTGTGGTGGAAACCCTGGACCACCCCCTCTTCGTCAATGACGTAGGTCACCCGCAAGTTTCCCACACCGGTATCACGCCTGACGTCGTAAAGGCTGCCCACACGGCTATCAGAATCACAGGCCAGAGACAGGTCAATCTTGATGTACCTGAAGAACCTGGCCAGGCGCCTTAGCTTCCTCTGCTCATCAGTGCCGATGCCGACCACAACGGTATTGTGGTCCGCCATCCTCCGCCGGGATTTTCCAAATCCCCAGTTCTCGGACATTCAACCCGGGGTAAAGGTTCCCGGGAAGAAAAAGAGGACAACCTTGGAGCCCCGGAGGTCGGAAAGGATGAACTCCTCGCCCGAGACCAGGGTGATGGTGAAGTCTGGCGCTGCGCTTCCAGTCTCTAACATGAGTCTGACCTGCCCCCGAGGCTTTTACCCGCCGCTTATGTTAGTCCGACTAGCATTGGTCTTGCCCCCGTTTCTGTATCAGTCACGCAGTCTGAGTTGCTAGTAGCTCGGCGGTCTACGTCAAAACTGCAGAGTACGCCCGCTTCAATCAACTCATAGGGGCACGCTGCGTCAGACTTTAGAGAGTTGAGTTCTCACTCTGCTGGTTTGCGGGCGTGGATAAAGTACATCGGCGTGAAGATGCCCAGCCGGCCCGCCTCGACCATGGCTGCCGCGCAGAGGTTCAGAGTCTCCGATACGGCACGCGTGCGGGTATTCGCTACAACCTCCGGCGCGTCTTGATCCCTTAGAGGCTCGGAAATATCTCCTCGACTTTCTCAGTCTCCTTTGGTGCATTGGGGTTGTCGGCCAACGGCGGATTGCTGTACACATAACAGTTCCGCCAAAGAGATTCCGGTGTCCCAATCTAGGTCGTCCACGCGGTCGACGGACGATCCGCATTGAGCAAACTTTGGATGTCGCAATCGGGCTAGTGAACCTGGAGCACGGGCAGACATAGATTGGCATTAACTCGCATCGAGTTGGCGCCCACGGCGATTCTGTTTGCAGAGCCCCCCACGGCACCCCGTCAACTTGGCCCCGATACCATTCGCGCTGGGGACGGCAGCAGTTGTTCGATGAACCGTGAAACCAACGTTCCAGTTCGTACAGAAATGGGGGCAAGACCAGACCCTCCTGTGACTAACAAAGTTGGTAGTACAAGACCTAGGGGCCGGTCACCAACGATTACGGAGATGGTGCGTTGGCTGAGCCGGGCGCGATCGCCCATCCACCACCGCGTAGTGCACCTCGTACGA
>JAPOVO010000439.1 GCA_026708165.1 Chloroflexota bacterium
AACTCGGCGACCGTCAGACGGCTGTCGGGCCAAGCCACTTCATGCGCAAGGACAAGGACCTGGATGAGGAATGGGTCCAATTAGTCTGGGAACACTCGATCGAGCCTTATCTGAAGGACCAGCTAATGGGTCAGGAGGACCGCTACGGAGACTTCGAGGACTTCAAATTGGATCGCATACGCCAGCGCGTCCAGGATGCCCAAGCGTCCGAGGCGCCGGAGTAGCTGGACTCGATGCGTAATCTCACTCTGGAGGAGTACAAGCCCAAGTACGGGATCGAGCTGTCCGTCGAGGAAAGGGACTTTCTCCGCGACTGCAAGATCGAGGTGGCTCCAACCCAAGGCGCACAGGGCCTGTATGACCTGACGCCCGGATCGTGGATCGGAGCGCTCAGCTCGGGTTCCCTGGCCGTGGAGATCAGACCCAAGATTTCACTCGACAGGGTGATGTTCTTGATTTCCTACGCGCTGGACCCGAAGAGATGGCGGGACACGGGATTTGACTTTGGAGTGGAAGACTCGCTCGTCGAGGCCGTCGTTCCCGGATTTATGCGGCAAGTCCGACGCGCGTTTCGCCGAGGCGTTTTGCAAGGCTACCGGGTCGAGGAGGACGCTCTAGCGACCGTGCGCGGGCGGATCAGATTCGACGATCAGATTCGCCACCGCTTTGGCATCGCACCGCCTATCGAGGTCCGATACGACGAGTTCACCGAGGACATCGATCCCAATCGGCTCATCAAGGCGGCGATACGGCGGCTGCGCCGGATGCCGCTTAGATCGCAATCCGCCAGAAACCTCCTTCGGGAGTTTGACGGAGCGCTGGCTTCGGTGAGCGCCGTTGAATACCATCTCGCCCGGCTGCCCGCCATCACCTGGACTCCTTTGAACAGCCATTACCGCCCGGCGGTGGAGCTGGCGAAATTGATTCTGCAATCGTGCTCGTTCGAGCTGCGGCACGGGCGGGTGCGGTCGACGTCGTTTCTGGTCGACATGAACCGGGTATTCGAGGACTTCGTCGTGACGGCGCTGCGAGAAGCGCTCGGATTGACGATGCACACCTTAAGGCAGGGAGCGACGTTGCACTTGGACAGGGCGAACCAGATCGACGTGCGGCCTGATTTGAGCTGGTGGGAGGCCGGCCGGTACCGGTTCGTTGGAGATGTCAAATACAAGCGTTTGGATGCAGGGGAAATCAAGCACGCCGATCTATACCAGCTCCTTTCGTATGCAATCGCGGCCGACTTGCCGCGAGCGCTTCTCATATATGCGTCGGAAAAACGCGAGCGGAGCGAGCATGAGATCGTCCACGTCGGGAAGGAGCTAACGATCACTACACTCGATCTGGAGGGGACACCGGATGAAATCCTCGGACAGATCGGTCGGTTGGCGGAGCAGATCAAGGACATAAAGTCCGAAGCGCGGGATCGAGCCGCCTGACTCGGAACGGGGTCTGCGACTGACCTCCCGCCGTCGCTCTGGATTCCGGCTCCGTATCGAGCACGGAACGGATTCCTTGGCCGGGATGCTTTGTTGGAAATTCTGGATTCCCGTTCCCCGCTTTCGCGGCGACATGCTTCGCGGGAATGACGGATGGAGGACGGTGACGGGGTGTTAGATTCCTCGGCTTCGCTCGGAATGACAGATGGGGGGCGGTCTGCCGTGTCACATAGCCGCTTATACTTGCGCCGCTGGTGAGTGCAGGGTCGGGGCGAGGGTGGAACGCAGCACGAAAGCGGGGAGGCAGTGACGATGGTGAGCGGGCGGGTGGCGTATCTCAACGGCGCTTTCGTTCCCGAATCCGAAGCGAAGATCACGCTGTTCGATTCGCAGAATCACATGGGCGACATGGTCCACGAGAACACGCGCACCTTCGGGCACCGCCCTTTCAAGCTCCGCGAGCACATGGAGCGGCTGTACTACTCGATGGCGGCCGTGGAAATAGACTGCGGACTGACCATCGAGCAGATGGAAGAGGTCACGTTGGAGCTGCTGAGCCGAAACGAGCACACGCTGGCGCCGGAGGAAGACTGCTTCTTCATCCACGACGTGAGCCGCGGGCCGCACGAGTACTACGCGGAGGTGTTTCCGGAGGGCCTGGGGCCGGTGATCGGGATATATCTTTGGCCTCTCACGAGGATTCTCGCCAATCGAGCCAGGCTGTACGACAGCGGAGTCAATGCCGTGACTCCCCGCCAACGTCACGTGCCGACGCGCTTCATCGACCCCAAGGTGAAGAGCCGTTCGCGGCTGCATTACCAAATGGCGGAACTCGAGATGAGGCACTGGGGGGCCGATGCGTGGGCAATCCTGCTGGACGAGGACGGATTTCTAACCGAGGGAACGGCGGCTAACTTTCTTCTGGTGAAAGATGGAACGCTGCTCTCGCCGGAACCTCGCAACATCCTGCGGGGCGTAACGCGGCAGACGGTAATCGAGATGGCGGATAAGACGGGCATCGGGTTCGTCGAGAAGAACCTGGAGCCCTATGACATCTTGACGGCGGACGAAGCGTTTTTCACGACCACCTCGATATTCATGATGCCCGCCACCAGATTCAATGGACGGCCGATAGGGAAGGGCGGCGTGGGGCCGGTCTACCGCCGCCTGGCGAATGCCTTTATCGAGTCGATAGGAGTGGACTTCATCGAGCAGGCCCGGCTGTGCGCCGAACGGCTGGGCGTCGATTGGCAAAGCCCTCAACAGGAGCATGGCGATTAGATCGGGATTCGGACAAGCGGCATAGCTGGAAAGGAACCTTCGATGAGCAGGCTGGCGTTGCTGGGTGGAGATAGCGCGGTGTCATTGAAGGAGCCGGTATGGCCTCGAATCGGCGAACCGGAAATCGCCGCGCTCAACGAGGCCATCGAAGCCTCCCAGACTGATTCGACGTATTTCAATTCGATGAGCGGCGAGGGGCCGGTCGCGGCCTTCGAGTCGAGCATGGAGCGGTATTACGGCCAGGAGCACGCGAT
>JAPOVO010000107.1 GCA_026708165.1 Chloroflexota bacterium
GAGCCGAACCAGCCGGGCAACGGCTTCGAGTTTGAGGATGAGACCGTCGGTGGTGTTGTCCCTCAGCAGTACATCGGCTCGGTTCGCAAGGGCGTCGAAGACTCGATGCGCTCGGGCGTGGTTGGAGGATTCCCGGTGGTCGACGTCAAAGTGGCGCTGATCGATGGGTCCTACCACCAGGTCGACTCGAACGAAATGGCATTTGCCACTGCAGCGTCGATTGGATTCCGCGAGGCGTTGCGTAAGGCTTCGCCGATACAGCTCGAGCCGATGATGCGAGTCGAGATTTCGACCCCGCGTGAGTACTTCGGCGAGGTTGCGGGCGATCTGTCCAGCCGTCGCGGTTCAGTGCATGGCACCGAAGAGCGCGGGGCCGCACAGATTATCCAGGCGCAGATGCCGCTCGCCAACCTCTTCGGTTACACCACCGCGCTGCGGTCGATGACGCAGGGGCGGGCGACGGCGAGCATCGAATTCGACCACTACGAAGAAGTCCCTCAGAGCGTCCTCGCGGAGGCTCGCTAACCAACGATACGACGCAACAACTCACAGGATCAGCGCAAGCTAGAACCCTACAGGCAGGAGACAGGACGATGGCGCGACAGGTATACGAGCGGACGAAGCCGCACGTGAACGTGGGCACGATTGGTCACGTGGATCACGGCAAGACGACGTTGACGGCGGCGATCACGAAGACGCTGGGGTTGTTGGATCCGAACGTGTCGTTTTCGAGTTTCGACTCGATTGACAACGCGCCGGAGGAGCGGGCGCGGGGGATCACGATTGCGATTGCGCACGTGGAGTACGAGACGGAGGCGCGGCACTACGCGCACATCGACGCGCCGGGTCACGCGGACTACATCAAGAACATGATTACGGGTGCGGCGCAGATGGACGGGGCGATTTTGGTGGTGGCCGCTCCGGACGGACCGATGCCGCAGACGCGGGAGCACATTCTCTTGGCCCGCCAGGTGGGGGTGCCGCGGATGGTGGTCTACCTGAACAAGGTGGATCAGATGGACGACGAGGAGCTGTTGGACCTGGTCGAGCTGGAGGTCAGGGAGTTGCTCTCGGACTACGAGTTCCCTGGGGACGACATTCCGGTGATTCGCGGTTCGGCCTTGCAGGCGCTGGAGTCGGACTCGACCGACGCGGAGTCTGAGGAGTACGCCTCGATTCGGGAGTTGATGGAGGCGGTGGACGAGTACGTGCCGACGCCGCCGCGTCCGGTGGAGCAGCCGTTCCTGATGCCGATTGAGGATGTATTCGGGATCAAGGGGCGTGGGACGGTGGCGACGGGTCGGATCGAGCGGGGGATTGTCAACTCGGGCGAGGAGATTGAGATCGTCGGGATCAAGGACACCAGGACGACGGTGGTGACTGGTGTGGAGATGTTCAAGAAGACGCTGCCGACGGGCGAGGCGGGCGACAACGTGGGATGTCTCTTGCGGGGCATCGACCGTGATGAGATCGCGCGCGGTCAGGTGTTGGCGGCGCCGGGTTCGATCACACCGCACACGGCGTTTACGGCTGAGGTGTACATCCTGTCGAAGGACGAGGGCGGGCGTCACAGTCCGTTTTTCCCGGGCTACCGGCCGCAGTTTTACATTCGCACGACGGATGTGACGGGCGAGATTGGTTTGCCGGAGGGTGTGGAGATGGCGATGCCGGGCGACAACGTGCAGATGCAGGTGCGCTTGATTTCGCCGATTGCGCTGGAGGAGGGTCTGCGTTTCGCGATTCGCGAGGGCGGCCGCACGGTCGGCGCCGGCGCTGTCACGTCGATCATGGAATGATCCGGGAGTAGTTCGGCATAGCGCAGAGGTCGCCAAACGTGCGAAGATGGAGTTGTCCAGCCGCGCCGGTGCATCCGGTCGGCGTCTGAGGAAGGGAACTGGCCATGGCAAAGGGTGATCGCGTGTTCATCACGCTGCGCTGCCGCGAGTGCCAGTCGCATACGTATCACACGACGAAGAATCGTCGGAACGATGCGGATCGTCTGGAGTTGACGAAGTTCTGTCCGACCTGCCGCGGGCGCCGGGCGTACCGAGAGACGCGGTGATCCGTGGCCAGATCGCGAGATAGCCGCCGGAGACGTGGTCGGCGTAGCGGACAGCCGCGCGCGGCATCCGCGACGCCGCGCCCAACTCGATCGAGCGCGCCGCGTCCCGAACCGTCGCTCTCGGGATCGGACGGACCGGCCATGTCGGGTGGGGCGGCGGAAGCCGCGGCGCTGCCGGCTCGGCCGCGACGCGAAATCGCGGCATCGCGACCGACCACGGAAGATGCACCACGCGTCCAGAGCCTGCTCTACCGACTCACACATCCGCGGGCGATCCTGGCGATCATTGACGAGTTGCGTAAGGTCGTATGGCCGACGCGCCAGGAAACGGCCAACCTGACGGTGGTTGTGCTGGTTGTCGCAATCGCGGTTGGTATTTTCCTGGGCGCGATTGACTTTGGCTTGAATCGCGTGGTTGAAGAGACGCTGTTGCCCTAATGACAACTTCACGAGACACCGAAGAACGGCAAACAGGCGACAGCGGATTCGGCCGCCGAGAGATATCGGCGGCCGAGCGCGAGCTGCAGGAAGTGCTGGCCGCAGCGCGAGCTCTGGGAATCGAAACCGAAACGGGGCCTGAGGACACGGGGTGGGACACGACCGCCGCGGAGGCGCGGGTCGGGTGGGGGCGGCGGCGTCCGGTCGAGGAAGAGGCGACGCCGATCGCGTCGTTTCTGCAGGGAGACGACGCAGAGGACGACGCAGCGGAGCCGGCGATCTCGCTGGAGGGGATCCAGGAGACGAATGCGGCCTGGTTCGCGATCAACACGTACACCGGACATGAAAGCCGTGTGCGCGACGCGCTGGATCTGCGCATCCGCAACATGGATGCAGAGGATCAGTTCGTCGAGCTCTTACCAGAGCAGGCTGGCGCGCCGAAGAAGGGCATGGCGGACAAGCG
>JAPOVO010000197.1 GCA_026708165.1 Chloroflexota bacterium
TAGATGCCCGGTCCCAGCGCCTGGGGGAGTGCGAAGCCCAGACCCCAAACGGCCGGAACGGCCCCGACCAGGATGAGAGAGTCGGTGAGATGGCTCATGAACAGCGGCATGATGGTGACCGACGAGACGAGGCTCATTCCGACCATCGATATCGAGCCGCTCCCGAAGAGCAGGGCGAAGTTTCGGACGCGGTGGCCCGCAGTCTCGCCGGCGAGCGGTGCTTGCGTTGCGGCCATCGTCCGGCCGTGCGGTTGGCTGGTGCGGGTCAGCTGGCGGCGCTCAACTGGCTTTTGAGTTGGTCCGCAGCATTTTCACGGCGTCGCGTACGGTACCCACGTGGACTGTTTCGGGTTTCGAGCGCGCGTGTTCCAGAAGCGCGGGCAGCGCCCGGTTTTCGGGATCGTGCAAGTAGTGTGAGTAAGGATGCCAGGTGGGGACCCAAAGAAGCTTGTTGTCGTAGGCGAAGTCGAGCGCGGCGAGGTTGTATTCGATCCAGCCGTCGAGCGCGTCTTCGTCCGTCCAGGGGCACTGCCATCCATCGGGCACGGGCTTATGGCCGGATTCGGCGCGCCACTGGTCGTAGGCTTCCTGATCGACACACCTGAAGCTATCGAAGTAGCCGCGGTCCATCCAGCCCTGAATGGGAAGCTCGATCAGGCCGGTCGGATAGGCGTAGGCCGTGAGACGGGAGGGCGCGGCGGCGTCGTAGTCGAGTCCGTCTTGTCCCATCGTCACGTCCATGTGGCAGGTCACCCAGCGGAACCCGTTCTTCAGAATCGCGCGCTGGTTGTCTTCGAGGCCGTGCAAACCGTCGGGTTCGCCGCCGGGACCACGGAGCACCGTTGACTGACAGTCGAGCCGCTGTTCGAGGAGGTGGTTGGTCAGCGCAAGCTCGGCGTCGAGCTTGTGGAAATCGGGCGTGGCCAGGCGGATATGGCTGTAGGTGTGACTATCGACAACGTGCCCGCGGCGCAGTATTTCTTGCAGATATCCAACATCTTCCTCTTCCAGCCCGTTACCGACGTGGAAGAAGTGAAGCTGCACGCCGAAATCTTCGGCGGTCTGGCAAAGACTCAGAGCGTAGTCCTGCACGGGCGCCATGATGCGGCCGTGATTGACACTCACTGGCGAGTAACCGGCGCACATTTCCAGGTCGTAGCTGAGAGCAACGACGCATCGGATGCCTTCGGGGAACTCAACTCTAACTTCCATCACACCATCCCTTTGCTCCGCAAATCAGGCACGTGCATATAAGCGGCAATGCTTCAGGCAGTCAAACGGCGGCTGGCGGTCGGCGCGGACGTTTGAGTGTTAAGTGCGCGTCGAACTCCGCTGTTTGTGGTTTATCTCAGGTTCATATCTGAAACGCTACCGGGTACGGGCCGCAGAACCGACCAGCCAATGACCGCGGCGATTAGAAGAAGCGGCCCGAATGCGAACTGGAAAACCGTCAGACCGGTCTTGAGCGAGTAGGCATCCACCAGAAAGCCGAAGAACGGGCCGGTGAAGACGGTCACAAAGCTGAAAATCATGTTGACTACCGACAAGCAAGCCGCCCGATATTCCGACGGTACGCGGCGGTTAAGGCTGGTCTGGATGAGGGGTTCACGAAGTCCCCAGTCAAGCGAGAACATCACGAAAACGGCCGCGACCGCCAGCCACGTGGCGGTGGCGTTCACAAGGGAAACGAGACCGGCTACGCCGACCGCAGCGGTGATGGTGATCAGCTTGCGCTCATCGCCTCTGAATGCTTCGTCGAGCCTGTGGGACACCCTTGCGACAACGGCAGCGACGGCGACGAACAGCGAGTACAGATAGCCGATCTGGCTGGCACTGAAACCGAAAAAGACTAGATACGGCTGGACGAACGGACGCTTCATCAACTCTGTGAAGTCGAAGATGACGAGTCCGATTACAACGATCGCGAGAAGCTCGCGGCTGCCCGTTACGACCCGAAGGCTCGTCTTCAGGTGGCGGAGGTGTCCCGCGAAGCTGGAGCCGATTACCGGCTCCGCCGCCCGGATTGCGGGGACCGTGGGTGGGTCGGCCAGGAAGGACGCCGCGAGCGCGGACGATAGATAGAAGAGGAATCCGGCTATAAGCGCCCAAGACATGTCTCCGACTCCCACGACGATGCCGGTTATCAAGGGGCCGGCAACCTGACCGGATAGCTGCCACGTGAGGGCTGTGCCTATGACCCGTCGAAATGAGTTCTCCCTGCCGGAGAGCTTGAGCGAGTCGTAGAGAAGCGCGGAGTCGGCGCCTGAGCTGAGCGCATGGCCCAGGCCGTACGCCAAATATCCGACGATGATGAGAGAAAAGCTGGCAGTTGAAAGGAACACGACCAATGCCGCCGCGGACAGAGTTCGACCGGCGACCACGCTCCATTTACGGCTTAGCCTGTCGGCCATGACGCCGGTGGGGACTTCAGATGCGAGGATCGCGATGCTGAACAGAGACCACAGCAGCATGATTTCGGTGACCGTAAGACCACGATCGACGAAGTAGAGGAGAGCGATCGGGAGCCATACATAGGCGCCGAGTCCCGAGAAGAGCCGGTACAGGTAGAACTTGCGGACGTTGCCTAGCAGCGGGTCCAGTTTGACTGCCGGTTCGGAGGAAATATCGGGATCGGGCAAGCTCGCAACCTCAAGACCACCGCCGACCTGCAGCTTGGGCTTTGGCGATCAAGTTAATACTATGAACAACCGCCGGCGGCGGCATTCCGACGCTCCGCCGCCTAAACCCGAAAGTGAGGGCGAAATGACGGAAAGCCACCGGTTCAAGGTCGTAATCGCCGGCTCGGGATTCGAGAACGACGAGCCCGAGTCTGAACAGCTTGGAGACATCGCCGATCTGGTGCACGCAGACGGCGAGCCGCGCGAAGCGCTGCTAACCGAGGGCGCCGACGCGCACGCAATCCGGGTGGATGCCGCGCCTA
>JAPOVO010000027.1:0-1619 GCA_026708165.1 Chloroflexota bacterium
GGTAAGCGCGCCGCACATCGCCAGCACTCCAGGCCTGTCTACCGCCAGTTGGCAGTATCCGGGCGGCATGTATCCGTTCATTCCGCACAGCGCCGCCTGAATGAGTCGCGGAGCCCCAGAGAGCGTGCGCCCCGTGCAAACGATCAGGTCGACCGGAGGGCTCGGATCGGCAATGGACCGGACCGCCCTCCGCAACGCCAGGTGAGCCGCCGCATGGTCAAGGAGAAGCTCGGTCGAAGTCTCAGGTACGAGCCAGGGTCTCCAGGCGCGATTCCGAAAGTGCGCCTCGGCCATCGACTCGGAGATGGCCGCTGGAATCCATCCAACGATTTCCTCCATGGGCAGACGAAGTCCAATATGTCCCACGGCGGCGGCGTCAGCGTCATATCCGAACAAGCCCACACGAAAGTCTCGTCCTTCGCTGATGGCGACCGACGCGCCAAGCGGTTCCGCGTGCAGAACCGCAACCGAGATCCCATTGTTTGCGGCCAATTCCCGGGCCACTATTCCCAAGGAGCGACCGAGCGGTGTAACCGCGGTCGCATCCAGACCAGCCGGCATTAAACGTGCGGCGTCGCGTTCGGTTACAGACTGATATGCCTCGGCAATCTGTGACCGCACGAGCGATTGCTCCGACTGGGCATCCAGTCCAGTCTTCATGCCAACTTGAAAGAAATCAAATTCGTCGGCCAAAGTCGCCACCAATCCCGGTTCGGGATCATCGGAATGAAGCAGCATTACGCCCGGCGAATAACCGGGAATTCGGCCGACGAGAGCATACTTGAGTATGTCGACCGCCATCGCCAGACTCTCCCACCCCCGGTCGTTCTGCAGCGCCACCGCGACCACCGAAGCGCGAATCTGGAGCAACCGATTCGCCAGATCCTCGGGGTCGAATTGCCTCGCGAGCTTTTTGTTCGGAGCGTGGAATTCAGCGACGATATCGAAGCCTTGGACGTTCACGAGGTTCAAAATTCGTGCGTGGCTTTCGGCGTCCAGATTGCTGATCAGCGCAACCGTAGCTGCCTGCCCGATTGCACCGCCCGTCACCGCGCACGGGTCGGTGTCTTCAATGTCGGCGATGAATCCAACCTGATTGCGCAGACCGGAGCGTGCCAGAGCGAATCCGACAGACGGGTCGAAATAAGGTGCGGAATGAGTGGTCTCCGACTCGCCGACGGCGAGGAGTCTTGAACTGCCTTCCACCGCGCCGAAAGCGGCCAGTCGAACATTGGAGCCGACCTCGGCCGCAAGCAGGATCTTCGGCGCGATCCGGCTCCCGGTCGGATAAGAGGCATCCATCAGGCTGCGAGTCAATCCTTTCTGACCTCGTGGCGGCGAATTCCGGTTAAAGAGGATATTACGGATCACTCGAACCCACTTGAGCGACCGAGACAGCGACGAACCTGAAAACCGAATTTGGGCCGCTTTCAAAGGCTGACACGCCGCCGCATGTGTTGATAGCATCGCAGATATGACCACAAAAGCTGCGGTCGACCCGTACCCCGAGCAATCCGTACCTTCCGGACGACCACGCGTGGCAATCGTCAAGACTCGCCCCGAATCCGTCCTCGACGACTACGCATACGCAATCCGGCTGCCGGGCTTTCGCGCCTTCA
>JAPOVO010000027.1:1629-2938 GCA_026708165.1 Chloroflexota bacterium
GGGCGGCAATCCCGCCTTCTTTTCGCCCGAGATCAAAACCGCCCTTAAAGTTAATGTCTCGGGGCATCACTGGTACCCGGCGTGCTCGAGCGCGCCTTGGCAAATCGAGGGAGTTCTGAAAACCCTCGGGGAGGACGGTTTTTCCAAAGAGGACCTTTATGCCGCCCACAACCGTACGGTTGTCGTGTCCGCAAAGAAAGGTGAGCGTGCTAACAAACACCTGAACGTCATTGAAAAGTACGGCATCGAAAACGTGCATTTGTACGACGACGACGACTGGATCACCTATACGCCCAAATCGGAGATGCTCGTCTTGGACCGCATATTCCCGGAAGGCATACGCATCCCCGGGCGCCTGGTGGGTTCTAACATCATTCATCTGCCTACCATCAAGACGCACGTTTTCACGACCATCACCGGCGCCATGAAGAACGCGTTCGGCGGGCTTCTCTTCGAACGCCGGCACTATTGCCACAGCGTCATACACGAGACGCTGGTCGATCTGCTGGCAATTCAAAAGGAAATTCATCCCGGCATATTCGCCGTGGTCGACGGCGCGTTTTCGGGATCGGGGCCAGGTCCGCGCTGCATGAAGGTTGCCGAACGTGACTTGATAGTTGCCGGAGCAGACCAGGTTGCGGTTGACTCGGTCTGCGCTCGGCTCATGGGTTTCGATCCAATGGAAATCCCGTTTATCCGAATCGCGTACGAGCGCGGCCTAGGTCAGGCGAACCTCGCGGAAATCGACTTGGTTGGAGAAGACCTCGAAGAATCGGCCTGGACTGTCGAGCGTCCGAGCGAGACCTTCGCAAGCCGCGGGCAAAAGCTGATCTACTGGGGACCGCTAAAACCCCTAGAGAAGCTGCTGCTCCAAACGATTATCGCGCCATGGTCATACGTTGCGTCGCGCTTGTATCACGATGTGTACTGGTTCAACTTCCACGGAAGGAGACGCGCGCGGGCGGCGCTGCAAACAAAGTGGGGCCGGCTGTTCAGCAGCTACTGAACGCCGATCTCTTGCGGCAGAGAACTGAGCTAACGGCCCAGAATAAACCCATGCGGACTCCATGCTGAACGACTACTGGACCGCCGCACGCCCATCGCACTGGATAAAGAACTTGTTCGTGCTGGCCCCGCTCGTATTCGCACAACGCCTCGACCGGCCGCGGGACATCCTACTGGTTCTCGCGACATTCGCTCTCTTCTGCTTGCTGGCGTCCGGAATCTATCTGATCAACGATGCGATTGACGCACCGCGAGACCGATCGCATCCTTTCAAGCGAAACAGGCCGGTAGCAGCTGGCAGGAT
>JAPOVO010000259.1 GCA_026708165.1 Chloroflexota bacterium
GCCCCGGAGGGCGGGGGACGGCGGTGTTGGGGCTGTTCGTGGCCCGCCCGGCGGGGATGCCGTTGGCGTTGAACCGCTGCACGGCGTATTCGGCGGTATCCAGCATCCCGGCCACGACTTGCCGGAAGCCCTCGGCGCCGTGCCTGGTCAGCCCGTGCCAGATGATCATCGGCGCGAAGGCGCTGCGGGAGCCGGACAGCGTGGTATCCAGCACCCCTACGTATTCGATGGCGCGGCCTATCCGCGCCGTGTACGCCTTCCTGGTCAGAACAACGCCGCAGGGCAGCGGGGAGCCGATCAGCTTGTGGCCGGAGACCGCGAAGCTGTCGATGCCGCTGTCGAAACCGAAGGGCTGCGGGTCATCGACGAACGGCAGGATCATGCCGCTGAGCGCGGCGTCGGCGTGGATGTAGGCGCGGGGCGGGGCCGCGTCGTCGATAATGGCGCGGATGCGGTCGAGGTCGTCGACGGCTCCCTTCATCGTCGTGCCGATATTGGCGATGACAAGCGCCGGGGCCTGGCTGTTGCTGCGGATGGACTCGCGCAGGTCGTCGTAGTCGATCTCGCCGTTGTCCAGGCTGCGGATCATGAAGTTGCGGACTTTCAGGACGTGCAGGATCTTGCGGACGGAGTAATGCGTGTCCTCGGAGAAGTAGGCCACCGGGTCACCCAGCATCTCGCGGCCCACGTATATGCCGTACATATTGCCCTCGGTGCCACCGGAGGTGACATAGCCCCAGGCCTCCTCGGCAGGCAGGCGCGCCAGCTTCGCCATGGCGAGCACGACCTCGCGCTCCGTCTCGTGAGTGTTGGACTGGTAGCGTGAGTGGCGGAAGGGATCGCCGACGTTGTTGGCGCTGAAGGCCAGGAGAGGGTACAGCTCGGAGTAGTCGAAGCTCTGGTTGACCGGGTAGCCCGCCGCGAACGGGCTGAGCAGCCTGAACTCAGAGAGAACGGCCTGGATGCGCTCGTCGATGTCGGTCTGGCTCATATACGCCTTTGATCAGTTCTCGTCAGGGCGCCCGTCAGGCGGAGACGCGCCTGATTCGATGCTAGATACGGCGGCGAGCGAGGTCAACGTGTACGTCGTGTAGCGAGGCCGGGCGCTCGTAGGGTCCGGGCGTTTTGGCCGGATTGCCGAGGCCGGAGCCTGATGCCCGAAGTCAACGACCGGGCCTCGCGGCATCCGCCGCTGAATATGGGCCAGACATGCTGCTTCACGGCGTGTCGGCACACAGATTCCAGGGTTCCTGTGTATAGTCTTTCTTGTAGAGGCTTCAGGTTGGACTTGGCGGTCGATTGAAATCCGCTGACTGCCGAGTTTCGTATCAGCAGATGATGAGCGAGCAAACTGCATTGAACAGAGACGGACGGTCCGGCGCGAGCGTGCGGCGCTCGGTGACGCGGCGTTCGTTCATTGGCCTGGCAATCGGGACGGCGCTGGCGATAGGTCTGGCGGCGTGCGGCGACGAGGAGCCTGCTCCGCAGGTCCAGCAGGTCGCGCAGCCTCAGGCGACCAACACGCCCACTACCGCTCCACCGACTGCCACGGCCGCCGCGACCGAGCCTCCGGCGACGGCGACCCCGGCTCCGACCAACACGCCGCAGCCGGCCGCAACCCCGGAGCCTACGGAACCGCCCGCGACCCCAACAGCCACGACCGCCGCGACCCAGCCCCCGGCTACGGCAACGCCGGCGCCCGAACCGACGGCTACTCCGACCGCCGCGCCCGAGCCGACCGCCACTCCGGCACTCGAGCCGACCGCGGCGACTGTCGAGCTGCCGCCGGTCGAGCCTTACGATCCACAGAACGAGCAGTCAATCTATGACCGATACGCAGTCGACGCCGCGCGTGTCGACGCGGTGCTGGCGGCGGGATATCCGATTCTGCTCGTAACCGATGCCATCTGGTGACCAAGCTGCGACGTAATGCGTCCCGTCGTGCGCGGGCTGATGGACAAGTACCGGGGAAGGGTCCAGTTTCTGATCCTGAACTACGATGACAGGGACCTGAACGAGGTCAGGCAGATGTTCCGGATCACCTCCCACCCGTCGTTCGCGGTAGTGACGGGCAACCTCGAGATAGTCCGGAACTGGATAGGTCCCGCGCCGAGCTTCGAACTCGAAGAAGCCATCCTCCAGGCCCTGGACGCTTAGCCCGCCCTATAGCCCTCGGCTCTAACGAGCCAAGCGGCGGGACATCTCAGACCAAGAAGCCCCAGTCCTGATTTTGCGGACTTGCTGTCACGGGGCGGTAGACCGGGTCCACTAACCCAAAGCAGAGATGCCGGGCAGGGTCTTGCCTTCCAGCATCTCCAGCGAAGCGCCGCCGCCGGTGGAGATGTGGCCGAACTCGGACTCGATCCCGAGCAGCTTGACGGCGGCCACGGAGTCGCCGCCGCCGATCATGCTGAACGCGCCCGATGCGGCGACCGACCTGGCGACCTGCTGAGTGCCGCGCGCGAACCGCGGGTTTTCGAACATGCCCATCGGCCCGTTCCAAACGATTGTCCTGGCAAGCCGGAGACGGTCGTGGAACAGGCGCTCGGTCTCCGGGCCGATGTCGAGCATGGTCCAGCCTTCCGGGACCCGATCGACGGCGCGGACGGCGATCTCCGCTCCGGCAACCACGCCGGACGCCATTACGCCGTCAGTGGGCAGAACGATTTCGCATCCGGTCTCGCGGGCCATTTTCTGTATTTCACCCGCATCGGCCAGATGTCCGGACTCTACGAGCGAGGCTTGCATATCCAGACCGTTGGCGGCCAGGAACGTATTCGCCATACCGCCGCCCAGAAGGAGCATGTCGACCTCTTCGAGCAGATTGCGGAGGACGCCGATCTTGGACGAGATCTTGGCGCCGCCAACCAGCGCCGCGAGCGGTCTTTGGGGATCGTTCAGGACCTTCTCGAACGCGGCGATCTC
>JAPOVO010000154.1 GCA_026708165.1 Chloroflexota bacterium
GTGGAGTATTTCATGACTCAGTGCCACCAACTTCGGATCATGACCTAGATATTCTATCAGGACCTGGACGACCTGGCGTACTACCATTCGCATCCCGCTTCGGAGCCGTACCCTTCGGCAACCGACGTCCGCAGGGTAGTGATAGGCCGAGCGCGGCTGGTGATCGTCACGCTGAGAGAAGACATGACGCGGCTGCGCAGCTTCTTCGTCGAAGAAGGGACGATAGAGGAGGAGGTAGTGGAGATCATTGACGAAAAACAAACCGGCAGCGGTTAGAATCAGTCGAGACAGAACCGCAAAAGGCGAGTCGAATTGGCGGTAGCGGCTCCAACGGTCGAGGCCAAGCACCAGCGCCTGAGAGAAATCCTGGCGGACTACGGAAGCGTGATAGTCGCCTATTCGGGCGGAGTCGACAGCACGCTGCTGGCCAAGGTCGCCTATGACGTGCTGGACGACAAGACGCTGGCACTCACGGCCATTTCGCCGAGCTACTCGGCGGCGGACAGGGACGACGCGATCCGGTTCGCCAAGGCGATCGGTATCAGACACGAGTTCCTGAACACCCAAGAGGTCGAAAACGAGGCCTACGCCGAGAACAATTCGAGTCGATGCTACTTCTGCAAGGAAGAGCTCTTCTTGAAGATCGACGATTTCAGGACTGCCCACCCTGGTTTCGCCCACGTGGCTTACGGTCCGGTGACGAACGACCTGTCGGACTTCCGCCCCGGGATGGTTGCCGCGAAGAAGGCCGGCGCGAAGGCACCGCTTGTCGAAGCTGGGTTTAGCAAGGACGACGTGCGGGTGCTGTCGCGCGAGCTAGGGCTCGCTAGCTGGGATAAACCGGCCGCCCCCTGCCTGGCGTCGCGGGTCGCCTACGGCGAGCGGGTGACGGTCGAGAAGCTCTCGCAGATCGAGCAGGCGGAGATTTACGTGCGCCTGGAAGGGTTCAAGGAGTTTCGCGTGCGGCACCATGGGGACGTGGCACGCGTGGAAATCCCGACGGGCCAGCTTCAGAAATTCTTCGCGGAGGGCCGGGCGGAACGCATAGCGGCGAACATCAAGAGCGTGGGCTACAAGTATGTGACGCTGGACCTGGAAGGGTTCCGGTCGGGTTCGCTCAATGAGGTGTTGAAGAAGCGGAGAGTGGGGGTCGGGTAGAGAGGGGTTGACTCAGCACCACTGGAATCGGCGAGGTCGTTCGCATTTGCCGTTGGCCCGGCCCGAGGTTAGCCCAGCCGCCATTCTTTCTTGAGAGCTTCGATCAGTTCGCGCTGGCGACACTCCAGAACTCCAGGTGTCCACTCAGAATCGTTCAATACTTGCATGGTGAGTGCGAAGGTAGTGACCCCATCTTTCTGGAAGTATTCATTCTTCTTCCTCTCAAAGTCGAAACCCGCAATCCGTAGATACGGGCTAGCTAACCTGTAAAAGATTGCGGGGCCGGACCTTAGTAGGAGGGCCTGCCCCGCCCGACAAGTTTACTGCACTGGTGAGAAACTATTGGCCGCCAACAGAGATACGGTCAACGAAATCCTCCAAGGTTTCACGAAATCCTTGAATCTCGCCGTCCGTGAAGTGCTCAGCGGTACGCCGATTGAAAGCCAAGTCGTGGAGTACCGTTGCGAGCACTGCGACCATGTGGGGATTGCGGCTCACATAATCCCCGAGCAACGTTGTGACGATGCTCTCAAGAGCGATGACCTTACCGCTTAGGCGATCGAGTGCATCCTGTTCAGACATATGGCGTAATCCCCTGCACTTGCAGATAGGCCAGGAACGCGGCCTGTGACCGTTGCCCCTTCATAGAGTTGCAAGCGCCGCATAGAAGCTGAAGGTTGTCCAGGCTATCCGAGCCGCCACGACTGACAGGGACGATATGGTCGACGGTCATGTTGCGGAACGGGAACAGTATCCGGCAGCCGTTGCAGATTCCTTCTTGGCGGCCATAGAGCCGGTGCTTGTGAGTCCGGTAGTTTGGCAGCTTGGCAAGGTCGTCACGCGTCGGGATATCCGTCCGGTGTGTGACGTTCCAGCCGGTCAAGCGGGGATGCTCGGCAGAGCCTACGCGAACCTCCGACGCCAGCCGTTGCCGGACAAGCTGATACGCCTTCTCGGATAGGTCGACACCTGCCCATTGCCGGTCAAGCTTCTCAGCCGCAACGCAGGCCGTGGCGCAGCCCGCGAACGGGTCGAGAATCACGTCGCCGGGGTTAGACGACGCTTGGATAATCCGCTCCAATAGCGCGATCGGTTTCTGCGTCGGGTAGCCTACGCGCTCTTTGGCCTGTGAATTCAAGACGGGAATCTGCCAAACATCGCCCGCCCTAACGCCTCTCTCATCGATGGAAGTCACGTAAACATCGCCGTCCTTGATGCGCGTGTGATAGTTCTGCTTTCGCTTCAGGGACTTGTCGGTATATGGCTCGTATGGAACGTTGAATGTGCTATCAGTCTGGCCGTAAAAGAAGATCGTGTCGTGTAGCCGTTGGAACCGATTAGCCTTTCCCGTCCATCGGCGATAGTGCCAGACGATCTCATTTTTGAAGCCGTCCACGCTGAAAACCGAGTCCATCAAAAGTTTCAGGTAGTGACCCGCCGTCGGGTCGCAATGCAGGTAAATCGAGCCGGTGTCCCGCAGTACGCGGCGCATTTCGAGTAACCGGACTCCCATCATGATGAGATAGGACTTCATGCCCTTACCGTGGACGATTCCCGCTGGGTTGATTGCCTCGTACAGTGGCGGCTCGGCTTCGGCGATGAGGCCGTGTTGTGCCTCGTCCACGTCGTCAAGCGTCCAAGCGTCTTTGAACGCGGCGCCCGCGGCTTTGCTCCCTACGGGCGCTTGATAGTTGCGGTTGGAGTTGAAGGGCGGGTCCAAGTAGATCAGGTCAACGGAATCGCTATTTAGGCCGCGCAGAATCT
>JAPOVO010000252.1 GCA_026708165.1 Chloroflexota bacterium
GTTTGAGGGCGGGCCGTGGAACTCGATCCCGGGGAATTGGGGGGAGCACGGGGGGGGAGGGAAGCCCATACGCATCTGCGTCATTTCATTTGCGGGTTTCAGCTCGACATCCTCTTCGAGTTCGTCCGCCAGGCTGGGTAGTTCGTCACCATGCTCGGCCGGAGCGTACGCCTGGATGCGCCAAAGCGCTTCCCGTCTTTCGACCCCAAGGCTGCGAAAAGCCCCTGCTGTCGCCAGCTTTCTGAGCATGTCGATCGGTAGATGCGTCCGGCGGCAGAAGTCCTCAAGGGCCTGATATCTCCCACGCTCAATCTCACTGTCCAGCCTCGTCCGGCAGACCTCGCCCACCCCTTTGACATAGCGATATCCCATTCGAACGGCGCCGTCGGGTTCCATGGTGCAGTCGAAACGGCTGCGCTGAACGTCTACCGAGCGCACCGTAACGCCATGCCGCTGAGCGTCGCCGATGAGCGTGTGCGGGTGATAGAACCCCATGGGCTGAGAGTTGAGGATGGCGCACAGGAACTCGGCGGGGTGGCGCACCTTGAGCCAGGCGGAGACGTATACCAGGATCGCAAACGCCCAGGAATGGGCTTCGGGAAAGCCGTAGCCGGCGTAGCCCTCGATCTGCTGATATATCTGCTCCGCGGCATCCCGCGGCACTCCATTTCGGGCCATGCCGTCCATAAGGTCACGCTTGAGAGCCTGGATATGCTGGAGGGAGCGCTTGCGAGTCATCGCCCGGCGCAGGGCGTCAGCTTTGGCCGGCGAAAAACCGGCCGCGTCTATGGCCATCTGCATGCACTGTTCCTGGAATAGCGGCAGCCCCAAGGTCCGCTCCAAAGCCTTCTTGAGGCCAGGCCAAACAGGGCGGCTGTCTTCTCTGCCGGCCCGACGCAATATCCAGCGCCGGTGCATCTTGGTCGTCATCGGACCGGGCCGGATGATGGCCACCTCTATCACAAGGTCGTAGAACACCCGCGGGCGTGTGCGGGGGAGCGCGTTTATCTGCGCACGGCTCTCGATCTGGAAAAGACCAAGCGTATCGGCGGCGCATATAGCGTCATATATATCTTTATCTTCTTCCTTTTCAATATTGGGGTGGTCATAGGGTCTAAAGCTGGCCAGTGTGTACTTCTCCCCGCGCTGCTGCTCCAGCAGCCGGAAGGCGCGATGTACCATCGTCATCATGCCCAGCCCCAGAAGGTCGATCTTCATCAATCCCGCGTCGGCGCAATCGTCCTTGTCCCACTGAATCACCGTCCGGTTTTCCATGGTCGCGGGCTCTATGGGCACCGACTCCGGCAGCGGACGAGAAGAGCTGACCATGCCGCCGGTGTGGATGCCGAGAGGGCGCGGGAAGTCGTCGATCTGTCTACAAAGCTCCAACAGATGCGAGGCAACCCGGTTGGGAATCTCGGCGGGAAATTCGGCACCCTCCTTGACCTCTTGCTCAATGTTGGACGAGTGATGCCATTGGAGGTGTTTGGCCAGCCGGTCCACCTGAGCCAGCGGCAGTCCGAGCGCCTTGCCCACGTCGCGGATGGCGGACCGCCCTCGGAAGGCTATGACGTTGGCCACCATGCCGGCCCGGTCGCGTCCGTAGCGCTCGTATACGTGCTGGATAACCCGCTCGCGCTCTTGATGCTCGATATCCAGGTCTATGTCCGGCGGCTCGCCGCGCTGCGACGACATAAAGCGCTCGAACATCAGGTTTGCGCTCATGGGGTCTATCAAAGAGATTTTCAGCGCGTAGCAAAGAATCGAACTTGGGGCCGACCCCCGTGTGTTTACCAGGATGTCGTTGTCGTGACAGAACTGCACGATTTCACGCACGGTCAAAAAGTAACCGGCGAGGTCGTTCTCCCTGACGTGTTTTAGCTCGCGATTCACTCGCCGTCTGACTTCGTCGGTGACTTGGCTGTACAGGCGTTCGACGCCTTCCCATGTCAGCTTTTTGAGGTATTCATATTCGGAATCGCCCCTGGGAGTCGGGAACTTCGGCAACCCGTATTCAAGAGGCTTGCTCAGGTCGAAATCGCACATGTCCGCGATATGCAAGGTGTTGGTTATCGCTCCAGGCAAACCGTCGAAGAGCCGCGCCATTTCCTCGGGCGGCTTCAGGCAGTATTCACTATTAGGCCTCAAGAGCCGCCCTGCATTCCTTAGAGTTTTCGTGTGCTTTATGCAGACCAGCACATCTTGCAGGCGCTTGCGAGAGCGTTCGTGATAGTGCGCGTCGTTTGTGGCCACAAGCGGTATCCCTATGTTCCTTGAGACCTCGATAAGCCGGTTGCCAATGATGATTTCCTCTTCATGCAGATGGTTCTGCAATTCCAGATAGAAACAGCCAGGCTCGAACATCGATTTGTAAATGCCTGACAACTCAATTGCACGGTCTGTATTCCCCGCCAGAGCAGCCGTGGGAATCTCGCCGCGCTTGCAACCGGAAAGGCCAATCAGACCCTTGGAGTGCCGGGCCAGGAAATCCAATGAAAGCTCCGCATTTCCCTTGGGACGGTCGCGATGAGCTTCGGTAGAGATCAGACATATATTTGAGTAGCCCTGTCGGTCTCGTGCCAGAAGAGTCAGATGCGAGCCGCCCTCGAGTGTGATCTCCATACCGACGATGGCCTTCAACCATGGCCTCGTATCGGCCACTTCGTTAGCCTCCGCTACAGCTCTGGAAAACCGGACTGCGCCGTAAACGCCATCGTGATCGGTTACCGCAAGCGCGGCAAGACCAAGCTCCTTGCCCTTGTCCGCCATCTCTTCGGGATGCGACGCACCATCGAGAAAAGAGAAATTCGTATGCGCGTGTAGCTCGGCGTAGCGCGGCTGCAAGCTACTCAATCAATCGTTCCCTGTGCGTACCAGCGCCCGGATCTCAAATCGCGGTAGATGAACAGCGTGGTCCCGCC
>JAPOVO010000098.1 GCA_026708165.1 Chloroflexota bacterium
CAGCGTCTCTGGGAGATGTGACGAGGCGACCGCCAAGGGTTCTTCAACCTCTATCGCAACACTTTGCCGCGCTGGAAGGCGATGAACAAGCGAGTCAATGGCCGCGGCCTGTATTTCGAGCGCATGGTCATGTACGGGCGAGGGCCGTACAATGGCAATCAGCTGGAGTGGATCTTGTCGCAGTATGGCTCGCGAGCCGGCGTGCGCCGCTCAATGCTGCAGGCATCGACGTTCGACCCTGGTCGCGACCATGTGGCAAACGCACAGCTCGGATTCCCCTGCCTACAGCAGGTCAGCTTCGCACCGACCGCCGCTGGTTTGGTCGTAAACGCTTTCTATGCAACCCAGCAGGTCTTCGACAAGGCCTACGGCAACTATCTCGGCCTCGCCCACCTTGGCGCCTTCATGGCCCATGAGATGGACAGGAGACTGGCTCGTTTGAACGTCATGGTTGGAATCGCCAAGCTAGAGCGCATCGCCAAGAGTGATTCCGACCTAAAGCCACTGGTGGGCGCTGCCGAAGCACTCGTCTCTGGCTCAGGCGACACGCTAGTGCGACCGGTGAACACGGTCCTCGCCGCCGGGACAGAATCGTGAGAGACGAACTCCCTAAACACTCCACCCAGCGTCCGGCTGGCGAATCCTCACAACCGCCCGTCGATGGCGCAAGCGGCATGCTGCCGCTTGATCTGCCGATCGCGGCTCGCGCCAATGATGCGGTCCCGGTGCCGCCGCCGACCCCCATCATTCTGCGCCATCTAGCGCCCGCCAGGGTGTCGGAGGTCTACGAAACCTACTGGCGCTTCGCCGCTGAACGGCAAGCCGTTTTCTTTCGCCGCGTGCGCGGTGACGCGCCACCCTGGACCGGCAACCCCGTGCTCACGACCTACAAGTTCACCAATGCCTATCGAGCGTCTGATCGGGTGAGCCAGTATCTGATCCGACACGTTATCTATCGCTCCGATTTGCCAAACTCACCGCGCGAAGTCTTCTTCCGCATCCTCCTGTTCAAACTGTTCAACAGGATCGAGACCTGGGAGTTGCTCGAGCGAGCATTTGGCTCAATCACTTTCGAAGATTACTGCTATACACGCTACGATGCGGTACTTGCGCGGGCGATGCGTGACGGACGCCGCATCTATTCGGGCGCCTACATCATGCCTCCGGGGAAGAGCGTATTCGGCCAGCCCGCTAAGCATCAGAACCACCTGCTATTGCTCGAATGCATGATGGAATCCGGGCTTCCCGAACGGCTAGCGGAGACCAGTAACATGCGGGAAGCTTTCGAGACATTGCGGGCTTATCCGACCATCGGCGACTTCCTAGCCTATCAATTCATCACCGATATCAACTACAGCGAGATTTCCGATTTCAGCGAGATGGAGTTCGTCGTCCCGGGACCCGGCGCGCGCGATGGCCTGCGGAAGTGCTTTGCCGATTCCGGCGGCCTCAACGACCCTGAGCTCATCCGGTTTGTGGCCGATCTCCAAGAGCGGGAATTTGAGCGACTCGGGCTCGATTTTCGATCGCTCTGGGGACGACGACTCCAATTGATCGACTGCCAGAATCTGTTTTGCGAAGTCGACAAGTATGCGCGCGTAGCGCACCCGCACGTCACAGGACTAACCGGCCGCAAGCGCATCAAGCAGCGGTTTAGGCCGACTCTAAGACCAATTGAGTTTTTCTATCCGCCAAAATGGAAGCTGAACGAGAAGGTGCATGCCACCGCCTATTACGCGCCACATGGCGCGACCAATGCAGCGGGCGCCACCGCTGGATTGAAGCACCCAAGGAGACAATGATGGAATTCGACCGGTATCAGAAGGAGGCGGGACGCACCGATCGCGTCCCGCCCGCCGAAAGCGCAGATGATCGTGTTCCCCTGATGGTTCCCATGCTGGGTCTCGCCGGCGAGACTGGTCAACTCTTGAGCGAATACAAGAAGTACCTGCGCGACGGCGAAGCGCACGGACTCTTCGAAGAGCGCGTGTCCGAGGAGCTTGGCGACCTGCTCTGGTACATCGCAAGCGTGGCGACCAAGTTCGACCTTTCTCTCAACGAGATTGCGATCGGCAACCTTCTCAAGGTGAAGTCGCGTTGGGCGTCATCACGCACCGAGCCATTGTGCTTCGACGCGACGCTTCCTGAAGGCGAGCGCCTTCCGCGACGCTTCGAGGTCGAACTGGTCGATGTCGAAGGCGAGGAGCGCCACAGCGTTCAGGTGTTGATAAACGGCAATCCGGTCGGCGCGGAGTTGACCGACAACGCCTATGGTCCGGATGGTTATCGGTTTCACGATGTCTTCCATTTCGCCTACGCCGCCGTGCTCGGCTGGTCACCAGTCACGCGAGCTTTGCTTCGACGCAAGCGCAGGAGCCGCCCCCTGGTAGACGAAGTCGAGGATGGTGGACGTGCCGCAGTGATCGAGGAGGGAATTGCGGCAGTCGCCTTCGCCTATGCGACACGCCACAATATGCTCGATGGCGTTTCCGTGCTCGACTCGCAACTGTTGCGCACGGTCAAGGACATGACCTCGCATCTGGAAGTCAGGCAGTGTACCACCGGCGAATGGGAGTCGGCGATCCTGCAAGGCTTCAGGGTATGGCGCGCCGTCCTAGCCGCACGCGGCGGTCGGATCGGCGTCGATCTCGACCGTCGGCAAATCGACTATCTCGGGCCCTCCGAGACCGATCAATCGCGTTCGGAGCCTTCACCGTGAACTGTGCCGCTGATCGCGATGGCGCTCGCCATGGCGATCTCGCTAGTATGGCTAATGCTCAGGTGCCATGCAGTGATCCCGCGTTCGGCGGCTGCCTTTTGGGCGCCGCCCGCGAGTCGGACCCGTGGCGGCTTCACCGGGGCCCGATGGCTGACGCCATCGGAGAAGGCCCGGCCGGCCCCGACCCTCGC
>JAPOVO010000218.1 GCA_026708165.1 Chloroflexota bacterium
GCCGCAACCTGCGGCGTGACGGAGGGTAGAAAGAACGTCGTCCTGAAAAAGCCGATGCCCTTCATCCGTTTGTTGAGGAGGATGGCCAGGCCGAGAGCGCCAGCCACGTGCAGCGGTACGGCGATGAAGGTGTAGTAGGCGGTGTTGCCCAGCGCGGTTGTGACGAGATCGTCTTCTAGCAGGCGCCGCCAGTTGTCGAGACCGTTGAACTTCCAGGGCGTGATAAGGTCCCACTCCAAAAATGCCAGGACCAAAGACACCACCATGGGAACCGCCGTAAAGAGGGCAAAACCCAGAGCCCATGGGGCGATTAGGAGATAGCCGTCGAGAGTAGTTCGACGGATTCGAAATCGGCGTCTACGTGGGCGCTGTATTGCCGCGGCTATCTTTTTCTCCGCTCGGATTACGACTAGGTCCGCTCCAGGCAGGCCGGCGGCCACGCCTGAAAGTTTGCTGCCAACTTCAAGTCAGGCTACGGCCGGCATCGAACAGCCGGCCGTAGCCTCTCAAATCGCTGCCGAAACCGCTATTAGGACTTGATCCCTTCCTGGAGGATCTTGTCCACCTTGGGCTGAAGCTCGCTCAGCGCATCCTCCGCGGATTTCTTGCCGAGCACAACTTCGTCGAGCGCCGCTGCGATCAGCGATGAAATCTCGTTAGCATTTGGCGGAAACTCGAACTTCTCCCCTTCGAGCGATCCCTCGTGGTACATGTTTGGGTCTTCCCAGTCGAAGAGGTTACCTATGTACCCATCCCAGGTGCGCAGTTCGGGCATGGTTGGATTGGTAAAACCGTAGGTCAGCAATATCTTGTGACCTTCCGTTCCTAGGAACTTCAGAACTTCCCACGATTCGTCCGGGTGCTTACTGTTCGTGAAGATGCCCATCGAGTTGCCCGAGTTTTGAGTGTGGCGCTTGCCGTCCACACCCACGGGGAACGGACTCATGGACTTGGCGAACTCCAGCTTGTCATAGGCGCCAACGGCCCATTTGCCGCTCATGTTCATTGCCGCGCGTCCGGCGTTCCAGGGACCGCCCGGGATAGCCTGGATCTCGGTGGCGCTGGGGGCGACTTTCCAATTGGCTATGGCGTCCGCCATCCATTGCACAGCCGCCACCCATTCGGGTGAATCGAGTTTGCTCTGTGTGAGGTCGTCGTTCCAGAAGTCGCCGCCGAAGGCCCAGATATACATCGGCAGGAAGAACGAGTTGGCGATCGGGATGCCGCTGATTCCGTAAATCTTGTCCACGCCTTCCCCGGACGTGAGCTTTTGCGCGTATTCGAGGTAGGTGTCGAAGTTCCATTCGGCCTTCGGGAGCTGGCCGGGATGTTCGAGACCGCTCCCCTCGAACAGGTCCATGTTGAGGAATTCCATGATCGGTCCGAAATAGTAGGGCAAACCAATCAAGGTTCCTCTGTGGGTAGTGTCGAGCAGCGCCGACCCGTACCATCTTTCCGGGTCGAGTCCGTCTCTCTTCATCAGCGGCTCAAGCGGAATTACCGCTTCTTTTTCACCAAACGTGCCGAGCCATTGGTGAATCACGCTCGCCATATCGAGGTCCACGCCGCCGGCCAGCGCGGTGAGCACTTTTTGCTCGGTTCCGGGATACGGCACGGCCGTCTCTCTAACGACCAGATGGGGTTTCTCCTGCTCGAGCTTCTTGAAGACGTCTCGCCACATCTCGGGCGTTCCGAACTGGTTGTAAAGGAGCGTAAGGTCTACGCGTTTTGGCTGCGCCGGGGCCTCCTGAGTGACGATTTTTACGACTTCCTTCTCGACGATCTTCTCCTGGATGACCGCCTTCTCAACTACCTGAGTGACGACCTTCTGGACCTCGACTGGCACCTCTTTCTCTACTACCCTGGCCTTCTCGACGATTTGGGTGACGACTTTTTCGACCGGAACTTGCTGAGTGACGACTTTTACGACTTCTCTCTCGACGATCTGAGTCTCGCCACAGCCCGCGAGTGCGGCGGCAGCCACTCCAGATATCCCCAACGATCCAATACGGAGTAGGTCTCGCCTGCGCATGCTGCTGGCTTTGCTCATTCGATCCTCCTCGGAAAGTATCCCTTCCGCCACAGTTTCCCGTTTGAGGAGTGGCCTGTGATTCCCCGTCCCCCCACGATTCCAGTCTAATACTACATAACCTTGCGGAATCAAGCATTTTGGCGTGGACATTTCGACGTGCTTTGGCTGAACCGGAAGGGCGACAATGGTCGCCTCGAACCACTACGCCGAGTGCTGGAGAGCGTGACTCGACCATTCCGGTACGCTCCAAGATCCCCAGGTCCCGCCATGGCTCCGACAGACCGCTTTGAGTCATTGGGTTCAAATCAACGTCCGGTACGGACCGTCAAACGGCAAGTCGAGTTTGGTTAGCCGTTTCAACTCCCAAACTGCTCGCGCTTTTGCCGTCGCACCCTTTGCGATCGAACTCCGATAAATTCTTACCCTCGGAAACTCTATGGCGGCGTTACGCGATGGCGCTTGCGCGCGTTTTGTAATTGGTATCGTGAGCAGATGCTTGGCCCGGGCAGAGGGTTGTTGCGAATGGTCGGTCGAACGGTCGCGGCGGCGATTTGAGGCGCCCCAACCACCCGCCGTTCTCCCGGCGGTTTACGCTACCGCCGGCATCTGAATAGCAGCGGGAGTTTGGCGCGGCGTTGAGCAGGACTGATTCGGAATCCCGGTGGCAGCCTTGGGATCGGTGACTAAGGTGGCCGACCGGACCACGGTTTCCATCGGCGCAATCCTCGTGGCGTTTGCCGTATTTATCGCTCTGCTAGTCATCTCACCGTCGGTCCGGGCGTTCGCTCAAGATATCTTGTTGCACTTCCGGGAACGTCCTTTTTCGGTTGTTCATATCGACGGCGGTGTCTTCGAGTCCGGCTTGCGGG
>JAPOVO010000052.1 GCA_026708165.1 Chloroflexota bacterium
GGCCCGCGGCCCGTGACTCTGGGGACCCGTCGGCCGTCAGTTGCCACGCGGCGTCATCGTCACGCGGCATCCCCCCCATCAACCCCGCAATCTCTGGTAAGGACAGGCCAGAAAATGACGCGGCTGTCATCGGCGACAACAGATCATTAAAAACTGCCGTGCGCAGCATCCTGAGGAACTGTCGAGGGAAGCGCCGGATACGCCAACGCCTTGGATCCTGGCGCAACTCCTCCTCGTCGACTCGATAACCGAGCGATTGAGCGAGGTGCAGCGGCCGCACCGAATCCTCGAATCTGTCAGCCGTGGCTTGAGTGACAGCGTTCATCTGCTTCAGCCGCACGAGAGTCGTCGGCCACGACACCCGAAAATAGCGTTGAATCCTTATGGCATCCGCCGGCTCGCTAATGCGAGGATCTATGCCGACCTCCTCCATGAACCGACGAACACCCTCGCGCGGCATTAAAAACTCGCCGGCGAAGTTGTCGGCGAAAGCCTCCAGCGGATTCCGTTCCCGCGAGACGACCCGATTCGTCTCATGGCTGTGGAACAATGCATGAGCCATCTCATGGGCTACCGTGAAACGCCGTCTACCCGGTGTCATTCCCAGATTCACCAGGATTGAGAATCCAACCTCCGGGTGGTTGAAGAAGGCCCCTGAGGGCACTCTGGTCAAATCGGATCCGAGATGAGCGCGATAAACGGTGATGCCCAACAACTCGCACACAGGGTCAAGATCAACTATGGGACCCGTGCCCAGTCCAAGAAGCTTGCGCACCTCCTCCGCCTTTCGCCGGATGTCATCTTTTTGCGCATATTGGGCACGATGGGTGAACGGGCTCCGAGTCATGCTGCGAACAGGCTCCTCAAGGATTCGCGCGAGTTCCGCGAACCGGTCCAAGAACTGACCGAACTCGCGGATGCCAGGGACGGCTGCGGGAGCGATCTCATCATCGGCCCGGAGCAGCATGCTAGCCATGTCGCCATCCCTCTCTGAGATCGCCTCGCCCTCGGCAAGACTGGCAAGTCGAACCCCGTACAGCCGGGCCAGCGCACTTCTCTGCCGGTCGTTCGGCTTGCGTGTGCCCGATTCCCAATAGGACACCATCGCTCGGCTCACACCAAGAACCGCACCGACGTCCTCCTGCGAGAAACCGGAGAGCTCCCGCGCCCGCCTGAGCCCTGTCGGCAGGTTCGCCTTTGGATCTCCTTCGAGGCTGTACGGGCCGTCTCGCTTCGCGGCGGTGCTGTTCACGTGATCCTCTCACAGTAGAGATGTTGCGAATCTTCAGGATAACAAGTTGCAAGCGTAACACAAATTGGTTACGCTGTCAGGAGTAACTATCTAAAATGCGTAACAGACTACCAGGAGGTTGATCATGCCCAGTCACGAGTCCCAGCACACCATTGAGATTTACGTCCACTCGGACAGCGGTCATGACCCCGATCTCGTCGAGGTGGCGAGTGACGGGCGAGTCAAAGACCTGCTCTCCGAAGGCGAGAGCCTTTGGCTTGAGGACACGAACGAGGCTCTGCCAGATGAAAGTTCGCTGCCCGAAGCAGGAATCGTGCGCCGAACGCATGTTCATCGCGGGCACTGCCCAACGGTCAAGGTGCACGTCCGGCACGCCGGCACAGACATTCATGGCGAGTTCTCCCCAGCAACTCAAGTTGTCCGGGTTTTTCGCTGGGCGACCGGACCCAAGGGGTTCAAGCTGCCAGAAGCGCAGATCCCCAAGCATGGATTTGTGCTTCCCGGCGGAGATGAACTTCTAGACCTCAGAGCACACGCAGGATCCCTGGTATCGAAAATCCGCTGTGTGGTCACGATTGATCTCGTCCCGAAGGAGCGGTTCGCGGGATGACCACCGTGCTTGCTTCTCCGCCTGACAAACTCGCCGTCCGTGCTGCACTGGACTCGGGCGCCTTCCAGAGCGGCGTGGACAACGGACGATGGAGACTCGTTGAGTTCGAGTGGCCCTTCGTGGTCTTCGCAATCTCCGCTGCCACAAGGCCCAATTCACCAAAGGAATTCGGTCTTCGTATCGATCTCAGCGGCTACCCTCGACAAGCACCCACGGCCGAACCGTGGAGTATAGATCGTAGCGGGAGACTGATCGCTTCCGAGAGGCCCAAAGGAGAGCGGGCCAATGAGGTGTTCCGCTGTGACTGGGAACAGGGTCGCGCGCTTTATGCCCCATGGGACCGGATCGGGCTTGAAAGCCATAGCGAATGGGCGAGCCAGCACCCGGCCTACGCTTGGCATCCCGGCAGGGACTTGACGTTTTTCTTGCGTTGCGTCCATGACATATTGAACGATTATGACTATCTGGGCATCTAGAAGCTCCCGTCGCAAACTGCTCAACTTGAAGCGGAAGCAGTGGCGCGTCCTCATCAAGGAGCTGAGCCGCAGGGGTGAGGGGCGCCGCGAGTCCGGTGCGTTCCTGATGGCGCCACGCTCCAAGAAGAGCCTAGTGACACGCATCGAGTACTACGACGACTTGGATCCCCGTTGTCTTACAGGCAACATTCACTTCCACGGCCTTGCCTTCAGCAAGCTCTGGGACATCTGTGAAATCGAGAACCTTGTAGTGGTAGCGGATGTGCATACTCACCCTGGTGCTTTCGTACACCAAAGCACCATTGACGCGGAGAACCCGATGGTGGCGCGAGTCGGTCACATCGCGCTGATCGTCCCGCACCTGGCAACCCGGTCAGTCAGCCCCCGTCAGTTAGGCGTCCACCAATACTTAGGCGACGAAGGCTGGACTTCCTGGTTCGGCCGAGAGGCGGCTGCCCGCATCGGGATCACGACGAGATTCCGACTATGAACCTCATCGATCCGTTCCGGTTGT
>JAPOVO010000355.1 GCA_026708165.1 Chloroflexota bacterium
GCGTCCGATGGGCGACGCGCCTTCACCGCCACGTTCGGCGACCGCGCGCCCGGCGAGTGGTCGGGTCAGGACTGGATACTGATCGCCACTGAGTCTTCGCGGTGGAACCTGCCGGCTCAGCTCCTCGCCGACGGCCTCACGCCGTCGGTCGCCATGTGGTTTGGGGGGCTGATAGGACCGGGTTCGGGTACGACTTCGCTGGACCACGAATTCGACTTCCTGAAAGCCAGCCTTGTCGTGCAAGAGACAAGTGGCTCGCAGGCGCGATTGCCCTCGTCGGAGCCCATCTCCGGTCCCGGCGCGTGGACGCTGGCATTGCGTGTCCGGCACGAACACCAGCCGCGTATATGGCGGGACGTGGCTATCATTCCCGTGCTCCAGATCACCGTCTCCGAGACCGGCGAAGTCTCCTATCAGGTCTACGAGGATGCACGCGGCGGCGAGCCTGCTCCCTAGATTCCGCCCAGTAACCCGCCTATACGACTACCAGCGGAACACCGCTGCGCTCGGTGATTCTGCCGATCTCGGCTCTGACGGCGACGCCTCTCGCTTCCAGCGCCGATTGCAGACTGGCGACCTTTTCCTCGGAAACCGCGATCGCAAGACCTCCGGAGGTTTGCGCGTCGGCCAGCGCCAGCTTGTCTGCGTCCTGGAAGTTGCGGGGCCAGGCAATCGAACCTCCCAGCGCCTCTAGATTTCTCTCCGTGCCGCCCGGCACAAAGCCCTGATCGATGTAATCCGCGACTCCGGGCAGAAAAGGAATGCTCTTGTAGTCGATCTCAACCGTAACGTGCGATGCGTCGGCGATGTTCAGCAAATGACCCAATAGGCCGAAACCGGTCACGTCCGTGCAGGCATTCACCCCCACTTCGACCATCGCTTCCGCCGCCGCTCTATTCAACGCCGCCATCTGGTCCACGGCTGAATCGACGTGATCAGTTCGGGCCGCCCCTCGTTTGATCGCCGTGCTTATGATCCCGGTCCCCAGCGGCTTGGTAAGGATGAGACGGTCGCCGGGTCTTGCGCCCGCATTCGTGACTACCCTGTCGGGGTGGATCGAGCCTGTGACCGACAGGCCGTATTTGGGTTCCGGGTCGTCTATCGTGTGCCCGCCCAGTATCACCACCCCCGCCTCTTCCGCCTTGTCTCGTCCGCCCCGCAGAATCTCCGACAGGACCTCCGCGGGTAAATCGTCCTTGGGAAAGCAGACGATGTTCAGAGCGGCGAACGGCGAGCCGCCCACGGCGTAGACATCGCTCAGAGCGTTGGCGGCGGCAATGCGCCCGAAGTCGTAAGGATCGTCCACTATCGGCGTAAAAAAGTCGGCCGTGAACACGAGCGCCTTGTCGTCGGAAAGACGGTAGACGGCTGCGTCGTCAGCCGCGTCGGCGCCGAGGATCACCCTCGCGTCGTCGATGGCCGGAAAAGAGCGCAGAACCTGCGCTAGCTGGCTTCTACTGAGCTTGCAGCCTCACCCGGCGCCGTGCGAGTACTGGGTAAGCCGTGGAGCAGTCGTCGAATCGGACATTCAATCAGGCATCCTTAACAAACAGCGATACTCAGCATAAATCACAGACCCTGAAACCATCGCTTCATCGAAGGCTTCAGCCGGATTCCTCAACTTGATCCGCCATTCCCCACGAATCGTCCCTACCGCGAAAACCCGAATCCATTCCCTCTCCCTGGAGGGAGAGGGTTAGAGCCTGCCCCTACCCCGATACGGGGGTGAAGATAAATCCCCGCGCTTCCGCGCCCCCGGCCCCTTCTCCGTTCGTGGTGAGCTTGTCGAACCACTCCCTCCAGCAAACTCAGGGAGAACTGGGGGCACGCCGCGCCCGCGTTGCCTATGCGACCTCTTCCGGCTCGAGCACACCTTGAGTCAACACTTCGCGGCTGGGACGGCCCTCGATCGGCGGACCGACCAGCCCCTGCCGCTCCAGCATTTCGATAAGTCTTCTGGCGAGCTTGTTGCCGATCTGCAGCTCCCGCTGAAGCAGCGCCGCCGACGCGAAACTATGCTGCCGAACGATATCCGCCGCCTCCTCAAACATCTCCAGCTCCGACTCGTCCGGCTCTTCGGCGGCGGCGGCCACCTCCTCGGGCGTTATTCGCGCCAAATCGCCCTGTTTCGCCCAGAACTTGACCACCTTCTTTATCTCCGAATCGGACGAATAAGCGCCTTGGAGCCGAACGCTGCGACTCGATTCCGATGACGAATAGAGCATGTCGCCGCGCCCGACCAGCCGCTCCGCCCCGGCTGAGTCGAGAATCGTCCGCGAGTCGACCTGGCTGCTCACCATGAACGCGACGCGGGTGGGGAAGTTGGCCTTTATCAGTCCCGTTAGCACGTCGACCGACGGACGCTGGGTTGCGATGATTAGGTGTATCCCCACCGCGCGCGCCATTTGCGCCAGCCGGCAGAGATGCCGCTCGACGTCCGCCGAAGCCGTCATCATCAGGTCCGCCAACTCATCGACGATTACCACTATGTAGGGCATTTTTTCCCTGCCCTCGGCTTCCGCGTCTTGGTTATAGGACTGCAAGTTCCGGTAGCCGGTGTCCGACAACGTCTTGTATCTCAGACCCATCTCGCGCGACGCCCACGCGAGCACGTTCACGACCTCGTCCGGTCTCACCACCACCGGCATCATCAGGTGCGGGATGTCGTTGAACGCCACAAGCTCCACCATCTTCGGGTCGATCAGAATCAGCCGCAGCTCGTCCGGATGATGCTGGAACAGCAGGCTCAGGATCACACTGTTCAGGAAGACCGACTTGCCCGCGCCCGTCGACCCCGCGATCAGGAGGGGCGGCATCTCCGAACGCGTATCAACCTGGGCTCCGTCGGCCACCGTCTTCCCACCCGCAAGCGGCCCGGGGAGGCCCTCGGCCGGG
>JAPOVO010000090.1 GCA_026708165.1 Chloroflexota bacterium
AGCTGGCCTCCGACAAGACTGACCGGCGAATGTATATGGTTGGACCGGGACTGGAAGCGCTCGTGGTCGTTGACCTCGACCGGGACCAATCGATTCACATGGCACCGCTGGATCGCGCGGCCTATTGGGTGTGGACAGATCCCGAAGGTCCGTTCATCTTCATGGGGCAGGCAAAAGGTGCGGAGGTCACCGTGGTGGACGCGGAGACGTTGAAAGTGATCGAACGGCCGGAACTACGCTAGCGGTTTCCAGGCGTCTAAGTGAAGATCTACGCTAGACGACTATCACTTCAGATGGAGATCTCAACTGGATCTGTAATTCGCCATCATCCGCGACCTCGATGACTCCAGTGATGCAGAGCGTTTTGCTTTTGTATTCTGCTTCCGGAGCGAACGGAAAGTTGAGCAAGTTCGGTTTCCTGATCAGGATTCGAATGCCGCCCGATTCGGTTGGCGGCTTTCCAACGTACAAGTAGGTCGGCTGCTCGATTCCCCGCTGAACAAATTCGGCATCCACTACGTGGCCGTAGACGGTGATCTCTTCGCCGACGTGTTCACTTGCGAGCACCCAAGAGGTTGCATCCGGGCAGGCAGCCGTGATCTCCGCCGCCGACTTTTGTCGTTCCTCGCCGCAGGCGACCGCCAGGAGCAGCGCAGCCGTGCAAGCGCAAAGCAATGCGATCCGTTTCATGTGCCTCGTCTTATAGATTCAATCCAAAGCGCTTAATACTCTACCGCCCCGTCAGCCCGGTCAGCGCGATTCCTCTCACGAAATATTTCTGAGCCGAGAAAAACAAGATGAGAATGGGAACCAGCATAACGACAGAAGACGCCATCAGGTAGTTCCATCGCGGAAAGCCTCCAAAACCCTCTTGAAAGAAGAAGAAGCGTAAATGTAGAGCCAGGGTACGCCACTTTTCGGTTAGGAGAAATATCAACGGGTTGAGGAAGTCGTTCCAGTGACTGACTATTGAGAAGATGGCCATGGTGGCCAGAGCCGGACCGGAAAGCGGAAGAATGATGTTCCAGAAGATTCGCCAATAGGAGGCCCCGTCGGCGAGCGCCGCTTCATCAAGCTCGGTGGGAAGCTGCATCATGAACTGTCTCGTAAGGAATACGAAGAACGCGCCCCCGCCAAACCAGTAGGGAACTATTAGCGGGTAGGGAGTATCGATCCATTGCAACACCCGAAACAGAATGAATGTCGGGACCAGTGTGACGATGTAGGGAAGCATAAGAGTAGATAGCAGGATGGCGAACAGCGGCCCCCTTCCGGGGAAACTCATCCTTGCAAACCCGAACGCCACCATCGAGGCGGTAAGCAGCGTGCCGATCGTTGCCAAACCGGTGACCATGACGCTGTTGAGTGCGTAAACGTGAATGTTCGACTCGGGCCACACGTCAATGTAGTTTCTCCAGATTACCGGGATCGGCAATATCTCCGGCGGAAATAAGAATTCCCGCCCCTTCTGCTTTAGAGACGTTGAGACCATCCAGACCAGCGGGATCGACGAGACGAGACCGATGACGATCAGGAGCGCGTATCGCAGGAACCGTGAAACGCCTTCGCGGACGTAATACCCCCGGGTGCGCTTACGCGTCAGCGATACGCTCTCGGATGCAGTGGTGGTTGTCAGGCCCATGGGTTACGTGATCGACCCCTCGTAGTAGACCCACCTGCGGCCAGTATAAAACTGGATCCCGGTGAAGATCATAATGATCGCAAGAAGTACCCATCCCAGCGTGGCCGCATAGCCCATCCTGAAGTTCTCGAACGCATGCTGGTATAGCCATAGCACGTAGAACAACGTGGAATTGACAGGGCCGCCGCCAGTGGCGATGTAGGCCGCCGTGAAGATCTGGAACGAGCTGATTATGCCCAGCACCAGGTTAAAGAAAATCACCGGAGTGATCATTGGCACGGTCACGTGCCAGAAACGCCGCAGCACACCGGCACCATCGATGGAAGCCGCCTCCTGCAAGGCCACGGGCACGCTCTGCAGACCCGCGAGGAATATCACCATCTGTCCGCCGACGCCCCACAGACTCATGATAATCAGCGACGGCTTCGACCAGTTCGGGTCGCCGAGCCAGCTTATTCTGGGACCGCCGACCAAACCGAGCATCCAGTTGAATACTCCGTCATCGGGGTTGTACATGTAGACGAACAGAATCACGCTGGATACCGCGGGAGTCACCGGGGGCAGATAAAACATCGTCCTGACTATGTTGATGCCCATCAGCTTCTGATTGAGCGCCAATGCCATTGCCAGCGCCACCACAAGCTGCGCGGGCACGGAAAGGAACGTGTAATAAGCGGTGTTGCCGAGCGAGATCCAGAACAGCTCGTCGTTGACCATCTTGTTGAACTGCTTGGTGCCGACGAACTCAGGCGCGCTGAGAAAGTCGAAAGTTGTGAAAGAAAGAAACGCGGAGAAGACCATCGGATAAGCGGTGAAAATCAAGAAACCCAAGACCCATGGGCTTATGAAAAAGTAGGCCCATATCCAGCGCTTGACCTTGGCGCCTCCGAGGCGCGACCACCCGGACGGCATTCGGGTTGCTGGCGCTATCTCCAAAAGAACCTCTTCACTTCACAATTGAGCAACAGAGCGTGAAAGCGATCAAGAGTCTGTCATCGAGCCGGTCTGGATCCTCCTAATGTTTCCCGCTAACTATCCAACTCCACCTGCTTGCATCGGTGCGGTACGGGCATTCAGCGCATCTAATGAGTCGGCCTTGAGCGCCGGGGGCCGTCGGCCCCCGGCGCTGCCGGTCGACTTTGCGTCCTCCGGCGATCAGGCCGGGCCGGATCGCTGACTATGCGGTACGGCTCGACTGCCGCCCCTAGCGCAACCCCGCCAGGAGAGCGCCGATCTTGGG
>JAPOVO010000284.1 GCA_026708165.1 Chloroflexota bacterium
TTCGGAGCCGTGGTCGCCACCCTGCTGCCACTGGGGCTGGCCATCGTCGCGATAGTCCTGGCGCTAGCGGCGGTCGGGATCATCGGACAGTTCTTCGAGCTGATCTTCTTCGTGACGATGATGATCACGATGATCGGGCTGGCGGTCGGCATCGACTATTCGCTGCTGATCGTGTCTCGATTCAAAGAGGAGATGAACCGCGGCCGCGGCACCAAGGACGCGGTCGAAAGGTCCGGCGCGACCGCCGGCCGCACGGTGCTGTTCAGCGGCACCACCGTAGTGCTGGCCCTACTCGGAATGCTCATCGTGCCGGTTTCGTTCTTCCAGTCGCTAGGTCTGGGGGCCATCCTGGTGGTAATCGCGGCGCTCGCCGCGACCCTGACGCTGCTCCCCGCCGTGCTGGCTCTGCTTGGGCCCCGGGTGAGCCTGCTCACCGTTCCCTTCCTGTCGAGGTTCTCGTTAAAGACGCCTCAACCGGGCGAGCATGGATTCTGGGAGGCCACGGCCCGCGCGGTGACGCGCTTCCCCGTCATAAGCATCCTCGCAATCGCGGTTCCGATGATCGTTCTGACGGTCTTCTACTTCGACATCAAGACGGGCCTGAACGACGTCAACACGTTTCCCGACCATGCTCAGACCAAGCAGGCGTTCGATGTCTTCGATGAGAAGTTCGCGATAGGCGACGTGAGTCCGGCCGGAGCGCTCAGCCCTGCCGAGATAGTGATAGTTGGAGACATAAAGAACCCGCAAGTGCAGGAGGCGATAGGACAGCTTGAGAAGTCACTTATCGACGATTCCGACTTCGCCGTTCCGCCCGTAAGGCAAGTTAACGCCGCCGGCGATCTGGCTCTGCTCACGCTTCCGTTTCCGGGTGAGGCGAACAGCCGGGCGGCAACGGAGAAGCTGATCGGGATCCGCGACGTGCACGTTCCGGGCGCGTTCGACGGCGTTGCCGCGGAAGTTCTCGTTGGCGGCGTCACCGCCGAGGCCACCGACTTTTACGGCATAGTCGATGTTTACACCCCCATCGTCTTCGCCTTCGTGCTAGGCCTGAGCTTCATAATCCTGATGCTGGTCTTTCGGTCGATAGTGATTCCGATCAAGGCGATCATCATGAACCTGCTCTCGGTCGGCGCTACGTACGGACTGCTGGTGCTCGTTTTCCAAAAGGGAGTGGCGACGGACCTGTTCGGCTTTCAACACGCCGAGGTAGTCGACGCATGGATACCGCTGTTTCTGTTCACCATCCTCTTCGGGCTGTCGATGGACTACCACGTGTTCCTGCTGAGCCGGATACGCGAACGCTACGACGAGACCGGCGACAACGCCCGCGCGGTGGCCTACGGCCTACGGTCCACGGGAGGACTGATCACGGGCGCGGCGCTCATTATGGTTGCGGTGTTCGGCGGCTTCGCGGCAGGCGAGACGATCGTCAACCAGCAAGTCGGATTCGGGCTTGCGGTGGCGGTGCTCCTAGACGCGACACTAGTGCGGTCGGTGTTGGTTCCCGCCAGCATGGAAGTGCTGGGCAGACGAAACTGGTATCTCCCGCCATTCCTTCGCTGGCTCCCCGACGTGCGCGTAGAGCCGGCCGAAGAGGGCCAGGGTTAGGACAGTGGCAGAAGACAAAAGTCCTGAAGGCCAGTCGACGGGACTGCCGTCTTGCTACATCCCAGGTTATGAAAAGGCCCGAGCCCTCGATCCGGAGTTAGCGACCAGATACGTTGACCATACGCTCATAGGCGATCCAGTAGCCGACGCGATGATGGAGGACCTTGCTCCGCTGGGGCAGCAGGAAACGGCGAGAATCCTGCAGGCGGGTATAGACGGAAAGGACGACGACACTATCCGGAACGCGCCGGCTTCGGTGCGCGAGTTCTTCAAAGAACTTGAAAATCCGCCGGATTGGGTCGACCTGTCAGCTTTACAGCCGGGCGTTCGAATGTTTCACAGGAACGCCAAAGTGGTGCTGGCGGCGATGATCGCTGGTGTGCTGGTCGAAGGTTTTTCGACAAATATCAGCAAATCGTTCTTCATAACCGGGCGGCTGGGCGACCAAGGCGTCAGACGCCTCAAGCAGAACAACCGCCACATGGTCGAGATCTTCATGCCCGGTGGCCTGGACAAGGGCGGCGACGGTTGGAAGCTGTCGGTCCGCGTGCGGCTAGTGCACGCACAGGTGAGACGGCTGCTGGCCGGATCGGATGACTGGGATGCGGAAGACTGGGGTACGCCGGTTAGCCCCGCTCACGTTGGATTTGCGATAACCGCCTTTTCCGCGAGATTGCTGAAACACATGAAGAGCCTCGGCGCCAAGTTTGAGGACGAAGAGCGCGCGAGCTTCATGCAGATCTGGCGCTACTCGGGATATTTGATGGGCATTCCCGAGACGATCCTGTTTCGTGAGGAAGAGGACGCGCTGAGGCTGTTCGAAATTGGCAGGATCTGCGAGCCCGCGCCCGACGTGGAGTCGATGGTCATGGCGAATTCGCTCATCAACTCCGCCCCGTTGCTCGTAGGAACGGAAGATCCGGCCGGTCGGCGCAGCCTCGCTAAATATATTTTCAGCGTGTCACGCGCGTTGATTGGAAAGGAACTTGCCGACAGCCTCATGTATCCGGTGAGCCCGACCATTGGAGTGCTGGCGTGGTTTCGGTTGCAAGGGCGCTATCAGCGTTTCGTATCCAAGTACCTTCCGAAGCTGACTCGGGAGACCAATTTCACCACGTTCACCTCGCTGCTCCAGGTTTCGGTCTTCGACGAGGAGGGCGTGAGCTACAGACTGCCCGACCACGTTTACGCGGAGGAGTCGAGCAGGTGGTAGCGACCGACGCCCAGGTTGACGACTAACTCGGGAGTTCGTTGACC
>JAPOVO010000073.1 GCA_026708165.1 Chloroflexota bacterium
GCGACCTGGTCGGCGAGACGTCCATTCGGATTACACGAACATCCTGGCAGGCGCGCTGGACGTGGAAGCCGTGCGCAGGAGCGCTCCGGCGCTCGTGATTGACTATGCCGGAGGCGCCGCCGAGGCGATTCTTCCCGCGATTCTGAATCAGTCCGACTGCTCGCACGTCGCGGTCAGCGGATCGGGAAGACATCGCGACGATCTATCCACTCTTTCCCGGATCACGGCGGCGGTCGGCGCGGACATGGGAGTTCACATCGACACCGACGGCGCGAGCATCGAAGTCGTGGACGGATCGGGTAAGGCGCTCGGCCCGAACGAATTGACGGGCGTGCTGCTCGCCCTCCAGCTTGTGAGCAATCCAGGCGCTACGTTCTGCATTCCCGGCCGCACACCGGCGGCGCTAGCCTGCCATCTTGTATCGCTAGGAGCGAACCTCGTTTGGACGAGCGGGCAGCCGCAGTCGATCATGCTGGAGTCGCGCAGACACGGCGCGGCGGTAGGGACCGACGCCATGGGCGCGTTTTGCTTTCCCAGCGTTCACACGGGATTCGACGGACTGCTGACCACACTAAAGCTGGCCGAAGCTCTGGCCAAGTCGGAATTGAGCCTGGCAGACTTGGCGCGGTCACTGCCAAAGATGTGGCAAGTGGAGCTGCAAGTCCCGTGCCTTTGGGAGAAGCGAGCCGCCGTGATGCAGGTTCTGAACGACCCAGGCCGACCGCGACTGCCGGAGTTCGGCGAGGGACTGATCTTCGGCGGTCCCACCGCAATGTCCAGAACGGTGCTCTTGCCGCTCCGCGACAAGCCGTCGATCGCCATCTTGTCCGAAGCCGAAGACGCCATTTCCGCCGAGCGCAACGCGGCCGAGTGGGAAGCGACTATCCTCACCGCGCAAAAGTAACTGCCGCGTTTCCAGAGGGTCTGACGCGGGAACGCGGACAGGAATCCGGCGCGTCGATCTATACCCGGCAGCGCAGTCTATGAGCGACGACGCCAATACCGCCGCCGCGCACCGTCGAGCAGCACCAGGAGCGGCACAGCGACGAGAGTCCCGGCGGCGATCCACTTCAACAGGCTGATTCGGTCCGCTTTCGAGACGGAACCAGCTTGCGGCCGCTCGGTATTACCCTCCAGCGGTGCCGCCACAGGGTGTGCGACACGATCATGCGCGGTCGATGATCGATGATCTCCGTCCGCAGCGGGCATCGCATCCGCCCCATTCGCGGACGCCGCGTATAGATCCGCCGGCATCAGGGCGAGCGCAACGAGAAGGAAGAGGACTCCTAGTCTGAAAACGGATCTCGGCAAGGATTCTCCCAAGGGTACGGACCGCTTTGCACGGCCCTTTGGAAATGCTAGCGCGGCTCCGGCCTTTGCAGCATTCCGCGACTACGCGCGCAATCGGCGCAAGGCGGACGAAGGAGTCAATGACGGGTGGGCATGCACAGCGGCAGATTATCTAGAATAGAAAGCGAGGGTCACATTTGGGGGAGCAGGGCGGACATGGGCGTGAATCCGATTGAAACTCATGGGAGTCCTAGTTTGGAAGTGATAGCGGTAACGCCGCGCGGATATTGTCACGGCGTCGTGACGGCCATGAACATGGCCAAGCAGCTTGCCGCGCGCGATTCGGGGCCTAAGTACATGCTGGGCTACCTGGTGCACAACGAGCATATGACCGCCGAGCTTGAGGAGCTTGGCGTAGAGCTGATCGACAGCGATGACCGTATCGCCGGCCTGGACCAGATCGGCGACGGGACCGTCATTCTAACGGCCCACGGCGTGTCGCCGGCGGTGCGGGAGAAGCTGAAATCCAAGGGGCTGAAGTCGGTGGACACGACCTGCTCCGACGTCCAAGTCACCCACGACCTCGTCATCGATCTAGCCGAGCGCGGGTTTGAAATCATCTATATCGGGAAGCGCGGGCATCCCGAGACGGTGGGCGTACTAGGCGAGGCTCCCGGGAAGGTTCACTTTGTAGAGAACAGCAGCGACGTGGAGCAGCTGGAGCTCGATAGCGATCAAATCGCGGTAACGACTCAGACGACCATCAGCGTCTGGGATACAGCCGATACCATCAGGAGCATCAAGCAGAGGTATCCCCACGCCGAGATTCACAACGACATCTGCCTCGCGACCCAGGATAGACAAGAGGCGGTGGTAGAGGCTGCAGTAGAAGCGGAGCTGGTGATCGTGGTCGGCAGCATACGCAGCTCAAATTCGAAACGGCTCGTCGAAGTCGTCAAAGAGCGCGTGGGCAAACCCGCCTATCTCGTCGATACGGTCGCAGACATCCGCCCCGAGTGGTTCGAGGGGATCAGGAAGGTTGCGGTGACGTCGGGCGCATCGACCCCCTCCCATCTGACACGCGAAGTAATCAAGACTCTCAAGCAATACCCTAATCCCGTTTAAGGCGGAAGTTCTCTATGCCCGGCTAGGTCGGGTGTGTAAGGAGCAGGGCGCGGGGGAGCCGAAGCAGAGTGGCCTTGATTCTCGATTTCCCGGTAAGGGAATGGCGCATGCTCCTACAAGCTCAAGATTCGCGACATGCGGGTTAGAGGCGTCCGGACGTCCCACTCCTCTGGATTCCCGCTTTTCGCTGGAATGGCGTTTGAGGGCGCCTTTTCCGTGCGTCTTTCGGCCCTTCGACAGGCTCAGGGCTGGTTGGTTGTTGGAGTACGGAGTAAGAATTACAGTTCGCGAACCGCCTCCGCGCCGGCAAAGACATGGCTTTCGGGCGGTGATGGAGGGAGTGGATAACGTCCATTTTCATGAAAGTTTTTGAAAATCACCCTGTGAACTTTGAAAAACGGGGTGTACATGGGGATGTGGATTCCCGCCCCGTATCAAGTTCGAGGCAGGCT
>JAPOVO010000382.1 GCA_026708165.1 Chloroflexota bacterium
CGACTGCGTCTGCAGAGCGGGCATTGCTCGTAGGCCGGGTGGTTGCGGGTCAACGCGGTCACGTAGTAACGCCGCCCGGGCCAGGCTTCAAACGCCACGTCGCATCCCAGACCCTCGGCGACACGTTCGCCCTCCACCTCGCAGACGAACCAACCGACGTCTTGCGGTGCGTGGCGCACCGGCACAAACCGCGCGCGTACTTGAACGTGGTCTCGCACTTGAAACTCGCCAATGACCAGGTGGATGTCACCCCGCCAGAAGCGAGAGAATCCAACTTCCGCGGGGAAGCCCTCGAAATGCGGAAGTTCGAAAGTGTCTTGCTCCTTTCGGAACACCTTGATGTCAAGGGGTGGCATACCAACCGCTTCGACCTCGATCGCTCCAGGCCCGGCGGAGTACGCGAGCCACGGAAAATCACCGCGCAATTCACGAATCTGACCGCGATGCGTCCCATTCAATGGAACGTGTCCGGACCATGCGGCAGGATCGATCACCCGGCCCGCGCTATCGAGGTTGCGTGAGTCGTAGTTTTGTACGACCGTGGACTGCTCAAACTGGCTGACAACCACCCGTCGCGTTTCAACGTCGCACCAGCCGGCGAAGTTGAGCAGTAGCGCTCGTAGTTGTCGCCAATCGGCGGGTGGCCCGGCTAGACACGCCACGTTAGTGTCGGCCGACCCAACCCATTCCCCTTTTGAATCGAACGCGATAGGTGTCGTGACATCACGAGGTAGGAGCGGGAACGAATCCCAGAGCTCGAGGGGCGAAGGTGCCTGCCATAAGGGGTGGCCTGCTGCGGCGGCAAGCGTTCGCTGCACTGTTTTGAGGTTTGAGGGTGCCAGCGGCACGCGCGGCACCGCCGGGTACCAATCCGGCCAGTCGGCGGGCTCGTAATTTGGTCCGACTCGTGAGGGTGTGGTGAAAACCAGCAGCTTGCCTCCGTTATGGATGAATTCCTCTAGACGCCGTGTAGTCGAGTCCTCCAGGCACGCATCCATGACGACAACGCCGCGCGCCCCTGCCAACGCCTCATCCAGATCCCGGCTCTGCTCTTCAACGATCTCGAACTCGCTGAACTCCGGTGCTTCGAAGACAGAGCACAAGTCGCGAAGGAGGCCGAAATACAAGTGCAGGCCATAGCCGGGAAATCCCCGAGAGTTGCGTGAAACTAAGATTCGAATCGGGGGAAGGACGGGCTTGCCGAACGTTTGGAAGGGGGCGATCCAGTCCAATTCGTCGCGAAGCGCGCGGACGGTTGGCAGGAAGCCCGGCTTCTGGCTCAATACCATGCCAAAGGGCTGATCGTAGATGCGGTCACCACTGCGGGCCCAGCTGTGGATGTTGAAGAGCCGGAAGTTGTAGTGCAGGCCGCGGTAAACGAAGTGCATCATTTCCTCGGTGCGCAGCGAGAGGTTCGTGACGCCATGTCGCCCGACCATCGGCTCCGTGATTCCCAGCATCTTCTCGGTCCCGCGGCAGAGATTGCACGTGACCTGGAAACCGCCGAATCCTTCTTGATGTCCGTCGTCGCCGTCATAGCTCCAATGTGAAAAGCCGATGATGTCAACGTCACTGTCTCTCAGCACCGTGGGCTCGACGCCGAGCTTCTCTCCTGCATATCGGGAGCTGCCTGCCCGGTGGTCTCGCTCGTCGACGTAGAGTCCGCTCGACATGCGTGTGATCGTCACCACGTCTGGGAAATGCTTTTTCGCGAGGGCCGCCAGCTGCGGTACGTGGCGTCCCATGATGATCGTGTGCTTGAACCTCGCGGCCAGTGCGCGAACCAGCCAATTGTCGTCCCCGATCCGCACATGTTCGAAGGACTCGTAGGCGGCGCCAGCTACTCGATTGAATGCGGCTACATCGGGGAACTGTTCGGCTACGTAGGCGCTGAAGGCCGCGCGACTGTGGGGATTCCCGCCGAAGTCGTCATAGCGAGGCCGCTCGCCCAAGCCCAAGGAGGGTTCGTTCTCCAGGCACACGCCAAGGAGGAGACCCCGCTTGGCAATAAACTCGTGGCAGGCCCAAAAGCGGTCCAGAACTCGGTACATTTCTGGATGCAGAAGGCAGGAAATGGAAGGCAGGCCTGCCTCGCTGAGCGGAGTTCCCAAGGCAGTACACTCCTCCCAATCTGCCAGAGCTTTGTACCAGTCCGGCGCGGAGTCCTGCCCGGAGCAACAGAAGAGTACGGTCATCGCGATGCACTGGATTCCCGCCTCGTCGTAGGCGGTCAAGAGATCGGCGGTGTCATCTGCCCACTCACGCTGCCAATCCCTGAGTTCCGTCTCAGTAGCGGAGAGCAGATTCGGCGTTGTGAACCAGCATCGGTCGGCCCGGTTGACTTCCGGATCGGCTAGCGCCCCGGCGACGGCGCGCACGCCTATCGGATCAGCGTAGCTTTTGAAGTGCTCGAGATCCCATCGGACATCGGGGCGACCTTCCTGTTCCACCCCTGGCAGGCCCGGCCAGTAGTCCACTGAGAAGACTGGCCGCCGAGCGATTGTTCGGCGGAAATCAAACGTTGCCGTCGGATCCTCCCGTCTCTGACGCGCCTCGAGGCCGGATTGTAGCCACTTGTGGCGTGGCCCTCAAAAGCCCATCGGAAAGACGTTGATTAACCCACCGAGTTTGATCGATGCCTCGACAGCATCAACTCATCGAGGCAAGGCCACTTGGTCGTCTCCGCCTGGAACGACCGGGTGGGTAAGCAGAACCACCGAGCCGGTCTGAATCGCTCTGAGGGGCTCGCCTAAGACACCATGAGTTGTTAGCAAGAACCCGACGCGAAGGGCACTCTTACTACCGTATAGCGAGACCTGCCGAATCCCATAGATGGCTATCAACGAACGTCAGATTCACGCTA
>JAPOVO010000232.1 GCA_026708165.1 Chloroflexota bacterium
CCCAATACCAGCTCGGAGAGCGGCTGCCGGACCTTGGCCCCGGAAGACGAGCGGGCAGCGCGGCCCAAGCTGACCACTGCCCGCACGACCGCCATCTGGCTCTCGAGACCTTCATCCAGAAGCGACGGGTCCGCGGCGGGCCAGTCCTCAAGGAAAATGCTGGGGGCACCGTCCGAATTGACGCCCGGAGTGAGGTTCTGGTGCATTTCCTCGGAGACGAACGGGACCAAAGGGGCCATGACTTTCACCATCGTCGAAAGAACCTGGTGCAGGGTCCCGTAGGCGGCGCGCTTGTCGTCGTCGGCCTGTGATTTCCAGAAGCGCCGACGGCTGAGGCGGACGTACCAGTTGGAAAGGTCGTCCCAGAACCGCTCGAACTCGGCGACGAGCGGGTATATCCAGTATTCGTCGTAACGGTCGCTCGCAATCGTGACGAGCGAGGTCAGCCGGCTGAGGATCCACCGGTCGAGCGCGGGTCGTTCCGCAACGGCGGGAACGCCTTCGCGGGGATCGAAGCCGTCCAGCTCGGCGTAGGTGAGGAAGAAGGAGTAGACGTTCCAGAGAGTGAGGAGCTTGCGGACGATTTCCTTGCCGGGACCGAAGCCGAACTTGACGTTGGAGTTTGGATTGGTTCCCAGGTACATCCACCGCATCACGTCGGCGCCGAGCGTTTTGACGGCGTCGTCGAAATCGATGGCGTTGCCGAAGGAGCGATGCATCGCCTCGCCCTTTTCGTCCATGACCTTCTCGTAGACGAAAGCGCTCTTGTATGGCGCTCGGTTCTCCAGCGCGACGCTCATGAAGAGCATGGAGTAGAACCACAGCCGTATCTGCTCGCGCATTTCGGTTATGAACTCGGCGGGGAACCAGTTGCGCCACTCGGTTTCGCCGTTGGACTGGTCTTCGCCCATGTAGTCGAGCGTGGAATAGGGCACTATGCCGGCGTCTAGCCAGCAATCGCCAACGTCGGGCACGCGCTGTGCGGTAGTTCCGCAGGACGGGCAATTGATGGTTACCGAGTCGATCCATGGACGATGAAGCTCAGGTAGCGCGTCGACGGCGGTCGGATCGACCGCAAGCTCGCGCAGCTCGTCGACCGAACCGATGACGGTGAGCCTTTCGCAGGCGTCGTCGCCACATACGTAAAACGGGAGCGGAAGGCCCCAGTAACGCTTGCGGGAGATTGCCCAGTCGCCCATGTTGTCGAGCCAGTCCTGCATGCGCTTGCCGGCGGATTCGGGCACCCAGTTGACGGTCTCGGCCGCGGACTTCATGAGGGGGCGAATCCCGTCGCACGCTATGAACCACTCATCAACGAAGTTGAAGACGATCTCTTCCTTGCATCTCCAGCACACGGGGTATCTGTGCGTATAGTCGCCGGTGTCGACGAGCATGTCTTTGTCCTGGAGGTTCTGGACGATGAAGCCGGTCGCGTCGAGCGCGCGCTGGCCGGTCAGAGGGCCGAACCCTTCGATGTAGCGGGCTTCGCCGTCGATGGGTATCACGACGGGCAGATCGTGCTCGCCGGCAAGCTCGAAGTCCTCGGCGCCGGAGCCGGGGGCTATGTGGACTATGCCGGTGCCCTCGTCCTCGGAGACGTCCTCCCAGGGGACGACCTTGTGGACGACTTCCGCCTGCGCGGGCAGCTCGTCCCAGGGGCCGCGGTAGCGCAGTCCGACCAGCTCCGCACCGGGGAGCTCTTCGACTATTTCATAGTCGCTCCCCAGAACCGTTTCGGCGGCGCTTTTTGACAAGTAGTAGACGCCGTCGGGGGTGCGGGCTTTTACGTAAGTAATCTCTGGATGCACCGCCGACGCGACGTTTCCGGCCAGAGTCCAGGGCGTGGTCGTCCATACAAGCAGGTACTCGCCGGGGCGGTTTTCGATGGGAAACCGCAGCGTCACGTAGGTGTGGGTGATCTCGTGATAGGTGTCGGTGCCCACAAGCTCGTGCTGGGAAAGGCTGGTGCCGCATCTCATGCACCAGGGCATAACCCTGCCGCCGCGCCTGATCCAGCCCCGCTCGTGACAAGTCTTCAGGAAGAGCCAGATGTGCTCGATGTTCTCGTCGCTGTAGGTGAAGTAGGAGTTGTCCCAATCCATCCACATACCGAGGCGGATGGACTGATCGGTAATCCGCTTGGCGAATCGCAACACCCGGTCCCTGCACTCCCTGGCGAATCGGTCGAGACCGAACTCCTCGATCTCGCGCTTGGAGTTGAGGCCCAGGTCGCGCTCGACTTCCACCTCGACCCACAGCCCCTGGCAGTCGAAGCCGTTTTGGAAGCGCTGGCTGTAGCCGCGCATGGCCTTGTAGCGCTGGAAGACGTCCTTGTAAGAGCGGCCCCAGGCGTGATGGACGCCCATAGGGTTGTTGGCGGTGATGGGGCCGTCGATGAAGGAGAACCGCGGACCGTCGGAGTTTTTGTTCACCAGGCTCTCGAAGGCGCGGGAGTCCTCCCAGAAGTCGAGTATGCGGGCTTCGATTTCCTTGAAATCGGGCGTTTTGGCGGGCGCTTTGAATGCGGTCAAAGTGGGCGCGGTCCTTGCTAAGAGTCGATGCGCGACTTGTCGGTTGGCGGGTCGTCGAGCGCTATTTCAATGCGCCGGTTGATCCTGCCCTTGTTGCTGCCGCCCAGTACGTTTACGAGTCCAACCTCGCGGGTGTTGGACACGTGAATGCCGCCGTCGGCCTGGATATCCAGGCCCTCGATTTCGACGATTCGGACTTGCTTTATCTGCTTTGGCAGCAAGTTGATGTGAGTGCGAATGAGACCGGGGACCGTAACGGCTTCTTTACGGGCCATCTCGTAAGTCTTGACGGGGAGCGACCGGGCCAGCTCGCGACGCAGCTTGCTCTGCA
>JAPOVO010000167.1 GCA_026708165.1 Chloroflexota bacterium
GTCCCTGTTCGGCGTGATCTTCCTTTTCGCTATTCCGGTAACCATCCTCGGTTTCGTGTCTCCGTTCGCGATAAGGCTCAGCACCGCCAACCTCAGCTCGGCGGGCGCCAACGCAGGCCGCATCTACGCCCTTGGAACTCTCGGCAGCATCATGGGCGCATTTTTGCCGGTGCTGCTGCTTGTCCCCAACATCGGGACGCGCAACACGTTCCTCGCCTTCGCGCTTGTGTTGCTCGCGCTTGCGGTCGCCGGACTAAAAAGCTGGCGATTCCTGACTCTGCTCCTAGTCCTCGTCGCCATTACCGTGATAGTTAACGTCCGGCCCGACGTCGTCCGCGCCGCCGAGCGCGGCACGCTGGTCTACGAAGACGAATCGATATTCAACTTCATCCAGGTCCAGGACACCGACGCGGGGATGCGGCGGCTGGTGCTCAATGAAGGTCTGGCTACCCACTCCGTGTTCTTCCCGGACCTTGAAGTCCAGCCGCTCACCAGCGGCCCTTGGGACTACTTCCTCCTCGCGCCTCAGTTCCGCAAACAGCATCCCGGCCAGGTCGAGGACGTCCTAATAGTCGGACTCGGTACCGGTACCGTCTCCAAGCTCTACAACCAGGTCTACGGCGACAGAACCCATATTGACGGCGTCGAGATCGACCCCCAGATAATCGATATCGGTCGGGACATGTTCGACATGAACGAGCCGAATCTGAACCCCGTCGCCGAGGACGGCCGCTACTTCCTGCGGCGCACCGACCGTGAGTACGACGTTGTCATGGTCGACGCTTACCGGCAGCCGTACATTCCGTTTCAGTTGACCACGCGCGAGTTCTTCGAGGAGATTCAGGATCACCTCGAAGACGATGGAATCGTCGCGCTCAACGCTGGCCGCGCGCCCGACGACTTTCGCCTCGTTGAAGCGTTGAGCAAGACCATGCGAGCTGTCTTCCCCACCGTTTTCGTCATCGACCTGCCCGCCGGCTACCTCAACAGCCTTATCTTCGCCTCAAACAGCCCGATCTCCCTCGACGAAGTCAACCGGCGGCTCTCGGAAACCGACGATGTTTGGATCAGGGCAATCGCGGAGAAAGGTGTCAATCCCCGTCCCGTTGAATACTCGGAGGGCGCTTTCACCGACGACCTGGCGCCAGTCGAGCAGGTAATTCACCAGATGATTCTCGGCGTCGCCCAGTCGGGGGACGGCTCGGTCAACACCGCCCGCTAGCGCCCCAATCCTCCTCCACCGCGTCCACCCCCTCTCCCTTGACGGGAGGGGGTTGGGGTGAGGGTGTACTCCACAACCACGCTTGGCCCCTTCACTCCCACTTGAACAGCCGGACCGCCACCAGAAAAGTAGCCGCCAGCCAGAGCGCCAGCGCCATATAGTTCACCCACATCGCGTTGATGCTGAAACCGCCAACCATCGTTTGCCGGATCCCGTCGCCCAGGAAGGTGAGCGGTAGCACCTTGACCACCGGCTGCAAGAAGCCCGGGAGTCCGTCGATTGGAAAGAAAATCCCCGATAGGAACATCATCGGCAGAGATACGAGTTGAGCGATGGGCAGCATCCCCTCTTCGGTCTTGGCAAACGAAGAGATCGCAAACCCGAGGCCGATGAACGCCAGCGCCCCCAAACCGACTATCGCGACCAGCTCGTGAAAGCCTCCTTGTATCGGCACGCCGAACGCAAGATTCGCCATCGCCACGAGCAACACCGCCTGCACCGCCGTGATGATCAGTCGGAACAGGACCTCGCCCGCAATAACCGTTTCGCGCCGGATGGGAGTGGCGCCGAGACGCTTGAGGATCAGCTTTTCACGCCTCATCACCAGGTTTATCGACGAAAACACGCCAAGCTGCATCACGCTCATCGCGATTACTCCCGGCGCGACGAAGTCCACGACACGCAGGTCGGAAGCCACAACCGAGACGGGCTCGATCACGAGTCCCCGTGGAGTGCCCGCTCGCACCCGGTCTATTTCATCCAGAATCTGCGACAAAATCGGCAATACTATCGTCGCCGTCGTTTGACGCGACGGATCGAAGAACACGCGGACCGTCGCCGTCGCGCCCGCCGCCACCGTGTCTCCAAATCCTTCGGGGACGACGATAACCGCGTCCCGGTCGCCTTCCTCCAGCCGGTCTTGCTCGGCGTCGAATCCGTCTTCGGTAATTTTCAGAACTGTTACATTCCGCAGCGCGTTCGCAAGCCCGCTTGCCGCCGGCGAGGTGTCTTCCACTACTAGGCCGATGTCGAAGTTGCGCGGTCGGTCCAACCCTTGCATCAAAAGCCCGAAGATAACCATGAAGATGAACGGAAACGCCAGCGTGAAGAACAGCGCTGTGCGGTCGCGCACGAACTCGCGGCCGAGCGCCAGAATTAACGCGCCGATGGCTTTCAATCGCGTATCCGACGGCCCGTCAACTTGAGAAAGACATCCTCCAGATTGGCTTGCCCGATATTCAGATCGCTCATCGGCACGTCTTGCTGTCTCGCGTAGTCCATCAGCGCGCCTATCGTTACGGCTACGTCGGCTGTGAACAACTCGACGTGTCCATCGTCGGCAACCGCTTGGGTCACGCCTGACAGCGACTCGAGCTCAGTTGTCGACAAGCTCCCGTGGGCCGTATCGAAGCTGACGGTCTGCGCCTGAAAATTGCTTTCGATAAGCCGCGCCGGGGTGTCGAGCGCGATTATCTTGCCGTGGTCGATTATCGCGATCCGGTCGCACAGCAGCTCGGCTTCCTCCATGTAGTGAGTTGTCAGAAAGACCGTCTTGCCCTCTTTCCCCATCGCCGCGACCACGTCCCAGAAGTGACTTCGCGTCTGAGGCTCTAGTCTGGTCG
>JAPOVO010000410.1 GCA_026708165.1 Chloroflexota bacterium
CCTCGCAATAGCAGCAGCCCGCGCGGGCAAGGGGATTCTGCTCGAAAAGCCGATGGCGCTGACCAATGAGGACTGTCAGGAGATCGCGGAAGAGGTCGACAAGGCGGGTGTCACTTTCCTGATGGGCTTCAAGCTCAGGTACTGTCCACTCGTGCAGCGGGTGAAACATGAAATACCCTCGCCCAGAATGTCGGTCGGGCAGATGGTCGACGACACCTGGGCCGAGGACTCGTGGGCGCACCAGCCTGTTACGGGCGGAGGCAACGTCCTCTCGCAAGGATGTCACACGGTCGATCTGATCTATTACCTGCATGGTTCCGAGCCGGAAGTCGTATTCGCCGGAGGGGGGAACCTCAGCCATCCCGGTACGCCCGAAGTGATCGACGCGCTAGCGGCGACCATCGCGTTCCGAAACGGCTCCACCTCGAGCTGGATTCAGGGCGATCCGCAGCGCAACGAGTTTGTATCCAAGTTCTTCCTCGAGGTATTCCAACCTGGCATGGCAGTCTGTTTGCATAACCGCTTTCACGATGGAGTCCTCACGCGCGGACGCGGCTATTCAGAACGCTGGAGCGTCGAAGAGGACCTGCCGGGCGAAGACGCCGAAGGCACCGCGCAGGAGCTTGACGAGTTCATTGCGTGCGTAAAAGCGGGCGAGCAGCCGGAAGTTGGGGCAGGACTGCGTGACGGCGTCCGCGCCACCGCATTGATACTCGCCGCCTTCGAGTCCGTCAGGACGGGCGAGCCACAAGAGATTGTGTATTAGCGGAAATCGAGGGCAGATGCCGGCACGGCAACATTTGATGTGGATCGTCCGCGAACGCTCTGATACCGGAATCCGGGGCTGATTGCCCCAGTGCCGAGAAGTCAATTGACTCGTTAAGGTCCACGCCGCAATCATGGGACCCGTTGCCGTAGACAGCATGCGCCAGATAGCTGCGGGCTATAGTACTTCCCACAAATTCAATAGCGTCAGGAGTGTCCTGATGGCCCTTTCCACGGATCAAGTCAGGCAGTTTCGCGAGTTCGGTTTTCTGGCGGTGCCAGAGTTCTTTTCCGATAGGGAAGTCAAGGCGCTGCAGGCCGAAGTGGAGCGCCTGAACCGTGACGATGTATTCCGCAACGTTGCGACCGAAGGCGACGGGAAGACCGAGTCCACATCGCGGCAAAACCTGCAGATTGTTCCCCTGCACCCGCACAGCGATCTCGTGAAGGCGCTGCCATTTCATCCCAAGGTGACCGAGTACGTTACCGATCTGATCGGCGACCGCGTGGTTGTCCATCTGGACCAGGTCTTCCTCAAGCCGGCACGCACGGCGTTGGGCACCGGCTGGCACCAGGACAACGCCTATTTCCGCGTGAAGGACCCACTCAAGGGCACCGCCATGTGGATAGCCGTGCATGAGGCAAACGCCGCGAACGGCACGCTGCGGGTCTTACCAAGCATGATGGATAAGGAGATCGCTCATGAACGCGATCCCTACAGCGATCACCATGTCCGCATATATCCTGACGAGAAGAAGGCGGTATCCATGGAGCTTCCCGCGGGCGGGGTGGCGTTTTTCTGCTACGGCACGCCGCACGCGACCGGGGACAATACCACCAATGAAGATCGCGCGGGCCTCGCTTTTCATTTCCTGCATGAGGACCACGTGAACGATTCGCTCCGGATCAACCCGTTCGGCCCGACACTCACGGGACCTCGCGCGGCGGGCGGTAAGGAAAAATACGGCACCCGAGTAGATGGCATATGGGACGATGAGGTTGAAAAGCTGCTCGCGACGATCAACTAGGTCCAAGCCGAGCCTCACATTCCCGGTATTGCAGGCGTCACGACCGGTTAGAGGGAGTTAGCTGCGCGGAAATGAAACTATCGCTTTCGGTCCGCATAGCCGAAGAATTCTCCCGTAAGGACAGGGCGTTGATGCCTTTCGAGGACCTTGCACGGATGGCCGCCGATATCGGCTACGACGCCCTTTGCATGCGCGCGTCACAGGCTGGGGTCGATACGCCGCCGGAACGGCGCCGTGAGATGCGAGCGCTACTGGACGATTTGGGCCTTGGCGTGACCATGGTAACCGGCGACGTTTCCATAGCGGCCAATGACGCCAACGCTTCGGCCGCTCTCAGAAACATCGATCCACACCTCGACCTTGCCGATGACTTCGGATCGCCGCTGGCGAGGGTGATGATCACCGACGAAGTCGATATCGAGCACGCGTGTAGCGCCGCCTCGCGCGCGTCCGCCCGCGGCATCCGGCTGGCGCACCAGACTCACACCAGCACGCTCCTCGAAACGGTGGACGAATCGGTGGCCATAGCCAGGCGCATAGGACCGACGGGATTCGGAATTACGGTCGAACCCGCCAACTTGCTCGCCGCGGGAGATGCCTGTGGACCGGCTGAAATCGGCCAGCTGGCCCCGTACGTCGTTAACGTGTATCTGCAGAATCAGAAGCTGGACGATGACGGCGATACCCTCATAAGACTGCGGGAATCTTCAGTCCGTATGCGAAACCTCCCGCTCGACGCTGAGGAGGGCATTGATCTCCAGTCACTGTTCCAGGGTCTTAGAAATGTCGGCTACGACGGTCCCGTGACGGTTCACCAGTCGGCCATCGGCGGGCTGTCGATTGAAGACTCCGCACGCCGGTACTTCGAGTTGCTCGCGCCCTTCGTCACGTAAGAGAGCCGCAGGTTAGATTCAACTTAAGCGCTCGTTACGTCGGCCCACCTGCTCCTGAGAAACGCCAGGTCGGACTCTATTCCCTCGGCGCGCAGTCTTCGAGCCTCGTCAGCCATGTCGATACCGCCCACCGTTGCGAT
>JAPOVO010000461.1 GCA_026708165.1 Chloroflexota bacterium
CTCTGGCCGCCCGACAACTCCTTGGAGACGGCGTTTTGTCTGTCCGCCAGATCGACCAGCTCAATTAGCTCGTCCACGGTTCGGGTTCGCGAATAGAAAGACGAGAAGAGTGCTAGATGCTCACGCGCCGTCAGCTTGTCGAAAAGCGACGCCGATTGAAGCTGAATCCCTATCGATTCTCTGACTTTCACCCTGTCCCGATGCGGGTCGAGGTCGAGTATTCGCACATGACCGGCGTCCATCTCGCGCAGTCCCTCGACGATCTCGACCGTTGTGCTCTTGCCCGCGCCATTGGGACCTAACATCCCAAAGACCTCGCCTGGCTCGACCTCGAACGAAAGGCCGTCCACGGCCTTCACGTCTCCGTAGTGCTTGCGGAGGTCGCGCACTTCCACTATCGGCAAGTAATCAGGCCTCCGTCGATTCCGTAGGTTTCCGTGCTTGTCGTGCGTCGTCCCTGTTTCGGCGCCGCCGCCGATCTGGTCCATACGTACACGGCGATTTCCGGATCGATAACCGCCATATCGCCGTTTACCTTGAGTACCACGTGGCCAAACGGCGTGATCTCCTGGACCTCTAATGAAGTGTCCGGCACTAGGTTCTTCTGTTGCAGATAGCGCATGATCTCGGCGTTGTCCTCTGCAAGCTCCGATATTCTCGCTACTTTCAATTTCTCTCCAGCTTCCGATTCCGAAAGCTGCTTCATGCCTTCGAACGACCAGTTCTTGGCGTTGCCGGGAATCGGATTCCCGTGCGGGCAGGTCTCCGGATGATTCAGCGCTTCCGATATTTTCTGTTCCAACGCGCTCGAAAGGGAGTGTTCTAGAAGATGTGCCTCGTCGTGAAGCATCACCCAGTCCAGGTCCAGCATGTCGTTCAACCAGCGCTCGATCAGTCTGTGACGCCGGGCCACCCGGCTGCCCACGGCCCGCCCCTTTTCGGTCAAGGTGATCGTGTGGTTGCTGTCGACGTCCACGTAACCGTCCCTGACCATCCGCTCTACCGTCACCGAGACAGTCGGAGCCGAAACCTCTAGCTTTTCCGCCAGTCGCGCCGCTATAACGTGCACCTGCTCGAAATCCAGGCTGTAAATCGCCAGCAGGTAGTCCTGAATGGTCGAGCTTGGCATTTTGACGGCCTGGTCGGCGCCGAGCCTTGTGCGATTTCCGTTCGAGTCCAATTATCCGTCCGATCCCCGTCGAACCACCAGCTCGCGCAGACTTATCAGGGGAGGAGCGCATCACACCCGTCGCCGGTTCCTCCCGCCGCCAAGTATATCTGAGCCAGAGACGGATTAGCGGACGTCTATTGGTGCGTGTCCGTTCGCCCTGAGCACGTCGAACGCCCGAATCACGAACGGACCGCCAGGCCAAGCGTTGGATCTGTCCCGCTTAACCCCGCCCCTGGCCGAACCGTCGGAGGGCGCATCCGGCACGCGGCTAGACAGGTCCCGTTGAAACCCGCTATCCCCGTCCCACATTTCCGGTCCATCCGCCCCCACACTCGATGCTCGTTCAAGTGATGCAGCAACGACAACCTCCTCTGTTCGTCTCGCCTGTGATTCCCGCCCAAGCGGGAATCCGCGTCCCCTTACACCAGTTTTTCCCGTCGTCAACCATCCCTTTGTTTTTTGCCTGTTTTTGCCTGGTTCACAGGGTAATGTTGCGGCAACATTACAAAATGCCGGGCCCGCCCTAAGGCCCCGAATCGCGCCCGCTAGACTATGAGCCGCGAAACCAATTCGTCGGGTGAGTCGATAACTTCGAGCCTCCCCACCACGCGTTATAGGAGAACCAGATGGCTGGTGAACTAACCGGCAAGACCGCCATCGTTACCGGGGCGAGCACCGGAATCGGGAGAGGAATAGTGATGGCGCTGGCCGGCGCCGGCGCCAACGTCGCCCTCGTCGCCAGAAGCGAGCAGCAGCTTGAGGAGGTGGCGAGTGAAGCGCGACAGCACTCCGTCAAGGTGCTTGCCTATTCTGGCGATGTAAGTGACCGCGCTGCGGTCAAAGAGGTAGTGCGACTCACCCGCGAACAGTTGGGCGTTCCCAACATTCTCGTCAACAATGCCGGCACCAACACGCCGAAACGCGGAGTGTCCGAAACGTCCGACGAGGACTGGGATCGAATAGTCGCCGTGAACCTTACCGGTGCCTACAGCTTCGTGCGTGAGGTTTTGCCCCATATGAAAGCGGACGGCGGCGGCCTGGTAGTCAATATCGTGTCGCTGGCAGGCAAGGCCGCCTCCAAGCTTTCGGGCGCGGCTTATTCGGCTTCCAAGTTCGGCATGGCCGGACTCACCGGGAGCATCAACGACGAGGAGCACCAGTACGGGATTCGGGCAACCTCAATCTATCCGGGCGACGTCGAGACTCCCATACTCGACAGGCGCCCGGCCCCGCCCTCCCCCGAGCAGAGAGCTTATTTCCTGCAGCCGGACGACCTGGCCGCCGCTGTGCTCTTCGTCGCCGCCCTGCCGCCTCGGGCCTGCGTTACCGAGATCATCATCAGGCCAACCCGCACCCTTGAGGAGGTTCTGAGCCTCTAACGCAGGCTAAGTGCCGCTCGACCGTAACTACAGTGGGAGAACGCCCGTGAACGCGTCCGCCGACTACGACATCGTTTTCGAAAACTGCACGATCCTCGACGGTACGGGAGCCGCCCGGCGTTCAGGCGCGGTCGCGGTCAACGGGTCCACCGTTGCGGCGGTCGGTGAGATTCCCGGCTCCAGGGGCCGTACGGTTATTGACCTCGACGGTCTCGCTATCTGCCCCGGCTTCATCGACACCCATAGCCACTCCGACTTCCCGCTCCTCATCG
>JAPOVO010000102.1 GCA_026708165.1 Chloroflexota bacterium
CTGGCGTGACGCCCCCGGCTACGGCGGTAAGAACCTTGACCTCCATGTCGCCGTGGGCGAATGGCGTCACTGATACCCGCACGTTGGGGTGCATCGACTGGAAGTCGAGCGCCGCCTTGTTCCAGATGCCGTGCATTCCGGGTCCGCCGCGCTGCTGGTTGTACCAGATTTCAAGCTCGATGGCAGCCGGCGCCATGGCCACTTCCTTGACGACCTTGGTGACGACCTTTTCCTCGACTACGACCTTTTCCTGGACGACTACCTTTTCGACCTCTTGAGTTACGACCTTCTCGACCTCGACCGCAACTTCTTCCTTGACGATCTTGGTTACGACCCGATCGACCGGAACTTCTTTGATCACTTCCTGGATCTTGGTCTCGGTTACGACCTGGGTCTCGCCGCAGCCGGCCAGGACCGCAACGGTAACGCCGGAACCGCCGGCCAGCGCGAGCGCTCGCAGTGCCTTGCGGCGCGAAAGTTTGTCTCTAATCATCTGAGTCCTCCTCCGGATCTCATCCGTGTAACGTGATTTATACACCACTGGCCCCTATTTCTAGCAGTAACCCAATCGATCAAGTGAAAAAGCGGGCTAAAGCCTGGTCAAATCGACCCGCGAACGCGACAGGCGTGTCGAGTATGCGAGTATTGCGTTTGGTTGCGCGGACGCCGTCCGGTGTCGTCCGAGAGCGCGCCACTAGTGTGCGAGGAGGTCTTGATGCGTTTTGCGGTAGTCGGAAACAGGCACGGCCACGTATTCGGAATGGTCAGGCAAGTACTGGCTCATCCTGATTGCGAGATCACGGCCGTGGCTGAAGACAGGCCGGAGTGCCTCGCCGAGCTGACTGCTCTCGGCGATTTTTCCGCATATCAGGACTACCGCCGGATGCTGGACGTCGAAGAGGTCGACGCGATCATCCTGGTCACCGCCAACCATGAGAAAGCCGACGCCATCGAGGACGCCGTAAACCGCGGGCTTCACGTGCTGGTCGATAAGCCGGTCGTCACGAGCATCGAAGGCCTCACGAGAGTCGAGCGGGCGCTTGCCCGGAACAGTCGAGTCATCTATCCGTGGTTCACTATGCGGTTCACCTCGATATACCGGGCCGCCAGCCGCGTCGTTTCGGACGGTCTGGTTGGACGTGTGATCAACTGCTACGTTCAGAATCCCCACAAGATGCAACTCGCCGACAGGAAGCCATGGGAGCTTGACGACGCAATGAACGGCGGCGCCATCGTCGATCTGGGCTGCCACAGCGTCGACCTGGTGCGGTGGTTCTCAGGCAAGGAGGTCGTCGAGGTGACGGCCCATCACGCCAACCTGAAGTTTCCCCAAATCCCCAACTTCCAGGATCACGGCGCGATCCTGCTAAAGCTGGAAGGCGGCTCCTCGGCCTTGCTGCGCACCGACTGGCTCAGCGCGCTCGGGGCCGCGGACTTTATGGACTACCTGATGATAGTCGCCGGCGACGATGGGGCGTTGGAGGTGAGAGATGGCCTGGACAAGCACGTGCGCTACGCCACTGATGCCGACGACTTCCGCCTCGTCGATCCGGTCGATCCGCCGCACGGCATGATCCAGGACTTCCTCAACAACGTCCGCGGCGACAGTCCCACACTTCTCACGACAAAGGACGCAATCGAAGCAACCAGGGTAACTCTCTACGCCCGTCAGTCAGCCGAGGAAGGCCGCACCCTGCGGATCCCTTAGAAACCTCCTGCTGGTGGTCGTCCTAAAACTGGAGTCGGGATCAGTCGTAGTTGGAGTTTTTGTGGTCGCCGAGGAAGCGGCGCTGGCGGGGGTTGGCTATTGCCAGGCTGTCCGGATTGAACTGAAATCGAAGATAGGGCGGGAACTTCTGGGTGATCATGCGCTGGGCGTAGTGGACCTGTAGCAGGTACCGAGTCTCGCCGCTGGAGTTGGCGGAGCCGCGGTGCCAGACTTCCGACCGGAACAGCACGCAATCGCCGGCCTTGCACATCAGGCTCTTCTCTTCCGCGCCCCGCCATGTCTTGTCTTCCGGCGTCGGCTTGCGTACGGCGAAGTGGCTCCCCGGGATGAACTTGGTAGGCCCCAGCTCCTCGTAGAGGTCGTTGAGGTAATAGTGTGCCGTGGCGATGAAGACGGGCATCTTGACCCTACCGTCGAGGAGCAGGTCTTCGGGAATCTCCAGCGGCAGGTAGTCGACGTGGAGGTTCTGATCGGGCCGATTCGGCCCGGTCATCCAGCCGGTCATTCCGATTACGTGGCAGTCTTCGCCCATCACCCGTTCGGCCAGGCTGGCCGCGGGCTCCATGTCGAGGAATCTGACGAAGTACGGATCGCGATTGAATGTCGTCTTGATGTGCTTGTCGATGTCGTCGCGGCGGTCGAACGCGTCGGGGTTTGGCTCCAGCGCGGCGATGTGGTCGCGCAGCTCGGCAACCTCGTCGGCGTCCAGGACGCCCGGCATGTAGGCATATCCGTCGCACTCTACTGCCTCCGCACGTTCCTCGGTTGTGTCGTAGGCGATCAGCTCAAGTGTGTCTGTCACGGGCATCGCTTCCATCTATGGCGGGACGCCACATTGTAGAGCGTTGGATACGCCATGGTTGGTCTATGTCTTCCTGTCAGATGGCAAAGCTGTATCTACTATCCCAATCGAAGCTTCGGCTGATTGAGGTCCCGCAGAATCTGGTGGGCGGCGTTGTGGCCCGGAGCGCCGTTGACCTCTCCCCACGGATGCATCCCCGCTCCACAAAGGTAGAGGTCTTCTATCGGCGCTCGGTACTGGGACAGCTCGGGAAGCGGTCGCTGGTCGAGCATC
>JAPOVO010000323.1 GCA_026708165.1 Chloroflexota bacterium
AGCCCAAGCCGGACGGATCCTGGTCCCAATTGACCAGGTCGGTAGCCGGTTCGGGGCGGCCGGCGTTGAAGTGGACCCAACGGTCGGCTCCGACAGCGGGCACATTGAGCTCCCTAGCCGCTTGCAGGGTGCCTTCGAGCCAAGGCGGACTGTAGGGCCTGTCCCAATCGGTCCGAGCATAGACGGGGTGGAAATACTGGTGCACTACCGTATGGCCTGATTCGACGGCGTCTGGCAAGTACTGGCGGCTGACGTCGACGGCTTCGTCGACGGTGGGGCCGGGGTGGGGGGTCTGGGGGAGGGGGTGGAGGCGGTGGCGGGTGAGCGTCTCCTGCTCGTAGACGTCGATGAAGGCCCCGTTTTCGTCCATGAACCGCATCGGCAGGCCGCTGCCGGTGAGGTAGCCGTCTCGATAATCGTGCGCCGCGCGGTAGTTGAGGTCGAGCCGGACGCCGTTGCGTTCGAGGGACTTGGCGGTATCGACCCATCCGGTCCAGATGACGCAGTGATTGCGGGTAGTCAGCGGAGTGAATCCGTATCTGCTGCGGAACTGTTGGGTCTCCCAGGTGATGCGCTCGTCAAGCTCGTCGGGCGACGGTCTGGGGCCTGCCCAGACGTGCTGTCCGAAGCTGTGTCCGCGTTCCATCCACTCGGCGACCTCGGCGGGAGCGACCTTGGGATGATCGTCCATCATTAGGTAGGCGGCGTAGGGCGCGTCGTACTTTTCCATGAGGTCGATCATCGTCACCAGCTCGTCGTGACGCATGGAGTCGCCGTCGCCGTTGAGGAACTGCAACGCTCGAGCGGCGTGAGGGTAGTACCACAGCCGGGGCAAAGGTCCGGTGGGTTCGTATACCCATTCGGCCGCCCGGGAGAACATTCGCTGCTGGAAGTCGGCCTGCGGAACGTGCCGCAGGTCGAAGTCGAGCAGTCCGGTGAACATGTCGGCGGGCGTGTAATAGCTCGTGGGATTTCCGGGCCAGTCCGGTCCCGTGCTGCTCTGCTCGGGACGCCCCTGATGAAAGATGACGGTCGAAGCGGCCAAGTCGTAGGCGAATACGGCGAAACGGCCTTGACCGTACCTGCCGGTCGCTATGGCCGGAGAGGTTCCGGCCTCCTCCTTGCTGCCGAAGAGCGCTATTGGACTCGCGCTTGCCGCCTCGTAAAACTCGGCTCCTCCATGAAACTGCATGTAGGGTGGCAGCTTGGCGGGGCAGAGCGGATGTTGGGCAACGGGCCACAGATACCCGCCGGGGTGCGATCCGCGCGGCTGTAGTCCGAGGGCACGCGCAAGCTCGGCGTCGGGCCGCATCAATACGGCTCCGCCGCCCGACCGGATATAGGTCAGCAATTGGTCGCGGAGGTCGCGGCCCAAGGGGACCTGGGCGACGATGACGCAGCCCGACCGGTCGGGACGGGGCAACTCCCGCACCTGCTCGGGCGCCATTACCCTGACGGAGTTGAAGCCCTCGGCGGCCAGTATCTCGACCAGGTATCTGGAATGCGGATGCTCGACGTCGTATCTGGAGATGACCAGAGGTTGGATGCCTATCATCCACGTTCTCCCATCGCGACGGTTGTCGCGGTCGTCACGCTTACCTGATTACCCGGCGTCGACACATTCGCTATTTACCCGCCAGGGACGGTACGGGGATTCACGGGCAGCGCAATCCCAAGCGCAGATTCAGCCCTTGATTCCGCTGAGGACCACACCTCTGACGAAATACCTCTGGAACGATGCGTACAGCACGAGCACCGGAATCACGCTCATTAACGCGCCGGCCATGAGCAGCGCCCACTCGGTCCGGTACTGTCCGCGGAAGTATGCCAAGCCGACCGGCAGCGTCATCTTTTCGGGCGTGTTCAGGTAGATGATGGGGTGCAACAGGTCGTTCCAGCGATAGAGGAATACGAAGATCGCCAGGGTGGCCAGCGCGGGTTTGGAGAGCGGCAGGAAGATACGCCAGAAGATGATCCAGCTGCCAGCGCCGTCGATGCGCGCGGCGTCGTCCAACTCCGAAGGGAGGGTCAGGAAGAACTGGCGGAGCAGGAACGTGCCGAACGCGCCGCCGGTAAAGCCGGGAACCCAGAGCGGAAAGTGGGTGTCCAGCCAGCCCAGCTTTTGCATTACAAGGAATACGGGGATCATGGTTACCTGGGCGGGAACCATCATCGAGGCCAGAAGCACGATAAACACAGCGTCGCGACCGGGGAATTGCATCCGCGCGAAGGCGAATGCCGCCATTCCGCAAACGATAATGCCACCGATGACGTTGAGGATTGCAACGTAGAGCGTATTCCAGGACATGAGCACGAAGGGCATAGAGTTGACCACGTCGCGGAAGTTGGTCCAGATGAGCGGATCGGGGAACCATACGGGCGGATAACGGAATATGTCGCCTTCGTGTTTGAAGGAACTGACGATCATCCAGATAAACGGTATGGCCATGAGAGCGCCCAACAGGGTGAGCACAACGTATGACGAAATGATCTTCAGAATCTGCGCGACGACGGTCGAAGCCGTTCGACGCTTTATAAGGACGGCTTCGGGATCTCGACTGACTACGACTTCAGCCATCTAACAGCTCCGGCCGTGCACAGGCTGGACGCGCATCATCCGTAATGGACCCATCTGCGCTGCAGTCCGAATTGGATAGCCGTGACGACCATGACCGCGAGGAAAAGCACGAACGATAGCGCGGAGGCTATGCCCATGTGGAACCACTGGAACGCCTGCAAGAAGATGTAGTAGGCGATGGTCATGGTGGCGTAGGCGGGACTGTG
>JAPOVO010000109.1 GCA_026708165.1 Chloroflexota bacterium
GCTTGGGAACGGACTACATCGACCTCTATCAATGCCACATCCGCCTTCCTGAACACAGGGAAATATTCCTCGAGGCATTCGAGCGCCTTCAGGAGCGCGGCAAGATCCGCTCCTATGGCGTTTCCAGTTTCTTTACCGAAGACGTGCTCGCATTCGACAGGCACGGCCGTTGCGCGGTCGTGCAGGTTCCCTACAGCATCGTCGAGCGAGACTACGAAAACGACGTTCTGCCGCTCTGCACCGAACGCAACATCGGTACCCTGATTCGCGGCCCCTTGGCAAAGGGAGTATTGAGCGGCAAGTTTGCCCCTGACGCCACGTTCGAAGATCAGGCCCGGAAGGGATGGAACACCGGCAAGGGACGCCGGGACTTCGTGCAGATGGTCGAATCGGCCGAAAAGCTCTGGCCGATGGTCGACGCATCAAGGTCCATGGCTCAAATCTCGCTCGCCTTTGCACTCGCAAATCCGGCCGTCTCGTGCGTAATCCCCGGCGCCAAGTCGCCTGAGCAAGTTCGAGAGAACGCCGCCGCTTCGAAGATCGAGCTGACCAGTTCCGAACTGGACCGAATCCGTGCAATCGCTCCGCCGGTTAGCTGAAGTGCACCTCCGGCAAGCCGCTTCCCGGAGCCTTGGCTAATGCGCTACGCCAGCCTCGGAAACACCGGCGTCGAAATATCGAAAATCAGCTTAGGAACCGGTTTCTTCGGCGGAGCCATTCCCGAAAGCGAGTGCGCGCGGATACTGGACAAGGCGCTCGAAGTTGGGATCAACGTGATCGACACGGCCGAAAAATACCTCCGCCCCACGCCCGGCGCGAGCGAAACCACGCTGGGCAGAATCCTGCGCGGCCGCCGCGATCAGGTGTTCCTCGCCACCAAGGTCGACCCGACCGGCGACCGCGAGGGACATCCCCCTGGCCGCGGATTGAGCCGAGCCACCGTCATAAGCGCCGTCGAAGCCAGTCTCCGCCGGTTGCAGACCGATTGCGTCGATCTGGTCTACGCGCACGCGCCCGATCCGGACACTCCGCTCGAAGAGACGCTGGCCGCGTTCGACTCCCTCATCGACGCGGGAAAGGTCCGCCACGCCGGACTCTCCAATCACCTGGCTCCACTCATCGCCGACGCGCTCTCGGCCGCGGAGCGCTTGGACTTGCGGCCGGTCGCCGCCACTCAGGACCTGTACAACCTTATGGAGCGCCGAAACGAAGCCGAGCTATATCCCCTATGCAGGCGGCACGGTCTCGGGGCCTTCGCTTACGCCCCGCTGGCCGGTGGACTGCTGACCGGCAAGTACACCCTCGATATGGCTGGCGGCCACTCCGTTCCGTCTTCCTACCGGGCGGGATATTTCGGACGCGTCACTGACGAGTCGGAGCAAGCGTCGTCCATCCCCAAGGTCACCCGAGGTGCGATAAGCTGCGCGGCGCGCATAGCCGCCTGGTCCATGGAACGAGGCTACGATCCGGCGCAAACCGCGCTCGCATGGGTCCTCGGCAATCCCGACGTAACGTCCGCCATCATCGGTGTAACCACTCTCGACCAGTTGGAACGCAACTCAACCGGCTTCGACATGGTCCTCTCGGAAACCGAACGAACAGAGCTCTCCAACATCGCGGCCACGTAGCGTATCGACCGCGTGACAGCGTATTTGAACCGTCGAAATCACCATCGCTAGTTCCGGCTATACACCGAGCGGAGACTGTGTGCTCCCTCTCTTCAGGCCATTCTCGGTGGACTCTTGGCTATATACTCGCGGCGTGTTGTTCGGGGGGCCTTGCAAGCGGAGGGGGCTTCGGAAGTGGTTATGACTCACCCGGCGACGAGGGCCGCCAGCCCCGCGCTTACCGAATCCGATATCAGCGCATACAGACGCGACGGCTGTCTGATAGTCGAAAACGTGTTTTCGGAATCGACTATCGAGCGGCTGCGGCAGGTGGTCGACGATTTCGTCGAAAAATCGCGAAGCGTTACCGAGAACGACGCTGTCTTCGACCTGGAGCCTGGCCATACGCCGGAACGACCGCTGCTGCGGCGGCTCAAAAGCCCCACGCTTAACCATCCCCTGTTTGAAGAGATCATGCGCTCGGATGTGCTTGCCGACATGGTCGAGCCGCTTCTTGGCGACGGCGTTCGCTTTCAAGGCGACAAGCTGAACATGAAGACCGCCATCGCGGGCAGTCCGGTCGAGTGGCACCAGGACTTCGCCTTCTATCCCCACACCACCGACGACCTGCTCGCCGTCGGTATCGCGCTCGACGACTCCACGCTTGAGAACGGCTGCCTTATGGCTATGTGCGGCTCTCACTTGGGACCGGTTCTCGACCATCATCAGGACGGAGTGTTTATCGGCGCGATCTCGCCGTCGCGCGAGTCCATGGATCTGGGCGAGGCCGTGCCGCTTGAGATCAGGGCCGGAGACGTGACGATCCACCATACAAAGCTGTTGCATGGCTCGGCCCCCAACCGCTCGTCGGTCCCGCGCCGGCTGTGGCTGGTTCAATACGCGGCCGTATCGGCGTGGCCCATGATGGGCGTGCGCGACTACGACTTCTTCAATTGGTCGCTGGTTCGAGGCGAACCCGCCACGGAGTACAAGGTCAAGGATCAAACGGTACGAGTTCCGCTCCCCGGCGATGTCTACACCGGCGCCACCATATTCGAGTTGCAGACCAAAGCCAGGGACACGGTCTACCGCTAGACCCCCATAGCGTCTAGCTGGATTCTCAGCCCAGGCGCCGCCTGCCCCGCTCGGCCTCAGTCGCGGCGGAGTCCACT
>JAPOVO010000009.1 GCA_026708165.1 Chloroflexota bacterium
TTGGGTCCGCTTATCACGACCTCTCCAACCGAACCCACCGGCTTGAGCGCGCCCGCTTCGTCCATGATCCCGATCGTGACGCCGGTCCCCTTTCCGACCGAGCCGGGGGTGCGCTCGGCGGGCGGCAAGGGGTTGGAGGTCATCTGGTGAGCGGCCTCGGTCATGCCGTAGGCTTCGAGTACCGGCGCCTGGAAGGTCGACTCCATCTGCTCCATCGTGGCCGGTGAGAGGGCGGCGCTGCACGAGCGGATGAAGCGCAGGCTTCCGGCGTTTCGGGGCGCGCTCCCACGCCGGGCCCTGGACAACAGCGCCTGGAACATGGTGGGCACCGCGGAGAACCAGGTGGCCTGATGCTCGTCCACGAGCGGCCAGAATCCCATCGGGTTAAAGCGGGGCGGCACGACGACGGTCCCTCCCGAACGGAGAGTCGAGAGGGTGGACGCGACGAGTCCGTGTATGTGGAAAAGCGGCATTACGCAGAGCGAAACGTCTCCCTCGGACAGGTCGTACGTAGCGACGATGTTCTCAATGGACGCGGTGAGGTTTCGGTGCGCCAGCGGCACGCGCTTCGGGCGGCTGGTGGTCCCGCTGGTATGCAACACGAGCGCCACGTCGTCAGGCTTCGGCAGCGCGGTTTCAAGGTCGGCAGCAAGCTCCCGCTCCCCGCCTTGCGGACCCGCCAGGCTGACGCGGCCCGCTTCGTCGAGCGACGTCCGGATGTCCATCACCGACGGGGGGACGGCGCCGCGGGCCTCCGCGCCCACGTCGTCCCGGGTGATGAGCGCGGTTGCGTTGGTGTCGTCTACGTAGAACTCGAACTCGGCGGCCCTGTAGGCGGGATTCAGCGGAGCCGCGGTGGCGGCGGTCGCGACCGCCAGAAACGTCACTATTGCCTCTATGCCGTTGGGCAGCACGATGGCCACACGGTCTCCACGGTCAATGCCCATTGCGCGGAGGCTCGACGCAAGCGTCCGCACCTGAAGGCGCAGCGAGTCGTAGGTCACGACCGGCCCGCCGGGAGCCACCAAGGCAGGGTGCGACGGCGCGCCAGATTCGAGTACGTCAAGCAGTGTGCCCGGGCTGGTCTTGTCGGCCATGTGTTCTCTATTCGGCTGCGGGATTCAGGTAGGCTCGATGGGTGGACCGCGCCTAGTTTAGTGGACTCGGACCTGACGGAAGCGGCCGACGACGCCGGCCAGGCCATCCAGAACCCCATCCGGCGATTTCATACGGAGCCTGTGATTGAGAGTCGTTGAAAAGGTTGTGGCGTATGTCACGAAAGGCACGCATCTGCTGGTATTCCGGCACGTGGATTTCGATGCCGGGATACAAGTTCCCGCTGGCACGCTGGAGCCGGGCGAGTCACCCCGTGACGGGGTGTTGAGGGAGGCCGAGGAGGAGACGGGCCTGGACGGGCTGGAGGTCCGCCGGTTCCTGGGCGCCCGTGACTACGAAATGTCGCCGTACGGACTCGCCGAAGTACACCGGCGGTACTACTTTCATCTTGAATGCAAGGGCGACGCGCCTTCGACCTGGCGTCACTTCGAGTCGCATCCGAGCGGCTGCCCGTCCGAGCGGATCGAGTTTGAGCTGTATTGGGTCAGGCTGCCGGACGGTGTGCCCGAGCTGGCGGGGTGTCAGGGGGACTTGCTGGGGGAGTTGAGCGTGTCTCCCGCCTGAATGTCGTGAACGAGGCAAGTGCGCTCTCGCCGAGGCCAGTGGTGTTCACGCCAGAGCTTGCCAACCAACTCTTTCCGAAGCGCTACCGACCGGAGAAGAATGGCCTGGGCGAACGTCTGCGGGCATCGAGAGTCTCGTTGTTACGCGCCCGGAGCCGGAGATACGTGTACGGTCAAACCATGCAAAGTCAAGACTTTATCGTGTTAAGGTTCGGCTCCAAGATGTAGAGGCTCAACCAACGGGAAGGCAGAGGTAACGCGGCCTCCCGCCCTGGTTTGGCGGCGCCCGCGAATCGTCAGACCCGGCAGGCGATTGGGGCGGGAGGGGATACGAGCATGAAAGCCGTCTTTGACAGGCCGTTCGGCTTGCGGATGACGGTCCGCAGGTTCGCGGCGACCGGCCTTTTGAGCGTTGTGGCCGCGATGCTGCTATCGGCAAGCGATGTCGGCTCGACTTCAGCTTCGGCATCCGAAGCCGTGCTTTCACTAGATGCCAGCGGGAAGGTGACCGGTTACTGGTCCGACGGTACCGCGAACGTCGAGCTTACGGCGACCCTGCGCAACGAGGGCGACGCTGGGTTCGAGGATGCCCAACCTGTGGCGGTTACGTGTCTGCAAGGCGGGTCGGTAATAGACGGCTGCGGCCTGGAGACCAGCATCTCGCTTACGGACGGGTTCGGGCCTACGGCAAAAGCGATCCCGCTGCGCGTTCCGATGGGCGAGGTGATATTCAAGCTCAGCTACGGCGGAAATGAACCTGTGACACTGGGAGTCGACGTCCCGGAACGAATCTTGGGCGTAGACCGAGACGTATGGGAGTGCTTCAGAGATACGTCGGCGATCGGTACGGTTCAGAGCCTGGATACCGGGGTCGGCTGCGCGGGCTGGTATTCGGAGACAATGCGGAAGAAACGGGACCCGACCCAGCCAGTAAAGATATGGGCCTCCGGGCGTGAGAGCTATCTGGATGTATTTGAGGCCGAACTCAATGATCTGTTCCGATTGCTGGGTCTCGAGTTCGAATGGGTCTCAAGTGATGCCGACGCCGACCTGGTCGCCTATATCGGACACAGCATTTGGGAAGCCGAGGGACTT
>JAPOVO010000283.1 GCA_026708165.1 Chloroflexota bacterium
CCTCGAAGTCCTGGTAGCGGTTGCCCTTCTTCTTGAGCGGGAAGGTGGAGAAGTCTGGGTCGGGCATGCGGCAGTGGTTCTACCACGCTGCAAGGTCGCCGCTAGGGCATCGGAGGGAAGTTCATCGTCAGGAACCGGAACGTAGCGACAGGCTCTCCGTGAAGCGTTGCTGGCCGGTACTTGTGGCGCTTTATGGACCTCACGACCTCCGTTGCCAGTCCGTAGCCGGGATCCTGGAGAACGACCGGGTTTTCCACCCTTCCGTGCTCGTCGACGATGTAGCCGACCACCACGGCACCATAGACACCTGCCGCCAGCGCCTGCCCGGTGCGCCTCGGCGCAACAGAGTAGGGGTTTCTGCGGACAGGCGGCTCCAATCCGTCGACTGGCTCGTCGCGCTTCCTCAACGCGTAGATCTCTCTGTCTCCCGCCGCTTGGCGTGCCGCCTCGACATAGGCGTCGGAGACGAGGCCGATGGCGAAAACGTAGTGATCGGAGCTGTTGGCCTGTGGCTGATTGACGTAGCGTTGCGCCGATGCAACGGCGACGTCGTGCTGTCCCTCCACCTCTGCCGTTGCGGCGTGGACAACCCAGAAGCGGCGTGGCAGTTCCAGGCGGGGATGGAGCGCTTTGAGTTCGATGATGTGGTCCATGGCAGCCAGAGCGTCGGCCGTCTGCTGCAGGTCGATGAAACGCATCGCTTCTGCCCACCGATGCTCCGCTTCGGCCTTTGGAGTCTTCTCTGCCTGCGCCAGTGCGGGCGCGGCAGCGATCAGCAGAATGAGAACAGGGGCGTGCAGCCGGCTGTGGTTCGCTGATCGATCTCGCATGCGTAACGTACTCCCCGGAGAGTCTACTTAGTCACTGGCGGCGACCGGCGGTTTGAACGCAGGAAGCGGCGCTCCGTGCGCCCGTCATCGGGCGCGCGGCTGGCAGACCCTCGCGTCCAGTGGTCCCGATGCGGAGGTAGCCGAAGCAGAAGGTCCTAGCCTTGGTTTTCCTTCGGGGGCGTTTCGTCCGGCTCCACGACCTCGTAGCCTCTGTCGCGCAGCTGCGACAGGGGTCCGTCTGCCCGAAGCAGGTCCTCGAGAGGCAAGGTGGCGAAAGTGGAGTCGTTGTTCGTCAATGCGCGATCGGCGTTCTCGAGCCAGAACTCCCAGCCCCGCGACTCCATCTGGCTCAGCTCCTCAGAGTTGAGGGAGAGTCGCCAGGGATCGCAGACCTCCGCAGCCGGATCTCCTGGATGAGCCGCCCTCAGGGAGGCCAGATCGCCTTCGGCCCAGGCGGCTGCAAGCTGCCTCAGCTCCTCGAGGTGGGCATCGAGACCTTGAAGGCGTGCCTGCAGACAGGATTGCTCCGCACCGGCCGACATGTCCTCCGTCGAGTCGAGTAGAGGCGAATCCTTGTAGCGCTCGGAGAGGACCGTTCGCACCTCCTTCACCTTGTGTTCTCTGGCTCTCTTCTCGATCGCCCGATGGATCGTGTAGCCACGCTCCAGTCCTCCGGATCGCGCCGCGGAATAGAAGAGTTCCTTGCCTGCGACGCTGGGCCGCAATCTCTCAAGATCGTCCTGCTTCGGCGCGTATCTCAGTCTGGTTTCCGAGAAGAGCAGGTACAGGTCTTCTGGCAGCAGGTTCTCTAGGGTTCCGCGATCCGGGATGCGTCGTGTGCGCCTGAACTGCTTGAGCAGCCGCGTCACCTTCACCGGGTTCAACGTCGAGACGCGCGCCTCTGGGGGCGTCAGGTACTCGCCGGATTGGGCCAGCATGTGTTCAACGGAGTCCGATCGCCAGAGAAGATCGTGAGGCACCCACTTCGGATAGCCAAGGATCCACAAGACATGGTCATCCCTGGTGACCTTCCGGAGAGGCGGCCCAGGGAGCTTCGCCAGGACCTGGATCTCTTCCTCGAAGCGATCCACCGGGCGCGGCTGGGAGCCGCCGACTTCCTGGGCGGTCGCTCCCGGAACCACCGTTGAGGCCGCGAGTAGCAAGGCTCTCCAGATCATCGAAGGACTCCCTTTCGCCCTGAGAACGGTGAACCGCCGCCTTTGATTCCACGGTTGCCCTTCTTCCCGAGCTGGAAGGTGGAGAAGTCTGGGTCGAGAATGCGGTTCAGGTTCTACGACTCGGTACGATGAGCCGCCCTCGAACCGAAGCTCCCCGGGAGGATCGATTGAACGAAATGAAGCCCGCGGAGGTCAAGCCCGCTATTGGCATCGATGTCGTCAACCAGCTCGACGCTCGGGTCGGCACGATCGCGAGCGTCACGCATGTGGAGGGGTCCAGCAAGCTCGTCCGACTCAGGGTCGATTTCGGCGACCACAAGCGGACCATTCTCGCGGGGATGAAACAGGAGCGCGAAGACCCGACCGAGATCGAGGGTCGACAGGCGTTGTTCATCGTCAACCTGGAGCCGAGGAAGATGATGGGGGAGACCTCGGAGGGCATGATCTTCGACGTCGGTTACGAGGACGGGATTCAACCGGCGTTGTTGCTGCCGGAGCGGCCGGTGCCGAACGGCGCTCGGGCTGGTTGAGTTGCTGTACCGCGGTGTCGTCGCCGCTTCGCGGCGCGGTTTGTTGGCCGCCCTCGGCGGCAGCCGGCCAGCACCCTGGTGGTGCGTCCGCGCGCCACCAGCGTCCCAGTCCGTGCGCCCGTCAGCGGGCGCACGGATGGCAGGCCGGCGCACCCAGCGTGTGGCGCACCCAGTGGGTCCGCGCTGTACGATTCCGGGATGATTCCCTGGAACAACCTGAAATCGACCCTGGAG
>JAPOVO010000435.1 GCA_026708165.1 Chloroflexota bacterium
AATGTCACCCCGCCCAACACTTCTCTATAAACGTGATCTCCGTAGTTGTAAGAACAACTGGCGGCCATACTGGTACCGGCCATCGACGACCAGCTCTTTTACACGGTTACAGGCTTTCGCAGTCTCGACGAGCCTCCTCGGCCCCGCTCAGAACATTTCTCGGGGGATGAGTTGGTGCACTATCGCCACTTGGCAGAGTTGCAGGCCGACGCCAACTTGGCGACGCAGTTGCTTACTAGCGCCTTCACGCTCGCGGACGCCTCAACTATCGAACCTTTGCGGGAGCGCTTTGAGTCGACCGCTGGCCGTATCGAGCGGAGCCTAGCGGCTCTCGAAGGCTCGTCGCTGCATGATGAGGTTGCGCCGCTTTTCACCCGTCTGGTGGAACTGGGGACCGGAGAGGAAAGCGGGTTCGATCTGATCGAAGACGAGCTAAGGCTAGCCGAGCAGCAACGGGGCCTGTTGGCGCTCAATCGAGACATCGCTGTCGACCTGGTAGCCGAGGTCGATGGCTTGGTAAACGCGGCTCACGCGAGCGCCCAGGAAGCAACCGAAGCCTCGAGTGAGGCAATCTTTACCGGCAGCACACTCCTGCTCGGGATCAGCGCGCTCAGCATCGCCGGGGCGGTGCTTATCGCGTGGCTTTTCGTAGGACGCGTGTTGTTGCGACGTCTTCAGCGTTTGTCGGATTGGATGCTGCGCATGGCCGGCGGCGATCTTGAGGCTAGGGTAGATATCGGAGGACGGGACGAAGTGGCGGACATGGCCGCCGCGCTCGAAGTGTTTCGCCGTCATGCCCTGGAGGTCCAGCGCCTGAACCTGGTGGAAAAGCTGGCGGACGAGCTGCAGGGCAAAAACGAGCAGCTCGAAAGCGTGCTTGCCGATCTGCGCAAGGCGCAGGACCAAATCGTCACGCGCGAAAAACTGGCGGCGCTTGGTGAACTGACAGCGGGGGTGGCGCACGAGATCAGGAACCCGCTGAACTTCGTCAAAAACTTTTCCGAGGCCTCGGAAGAACTTGTTGATGAGCTGAAGGAGATCCTCGAAGAGGCGAGCGAAGCGATTGGCGACGAAGACAAAGAAATGATCGAGGAAATATCTCAAGACTTGACCGGCAACATGGAGCGCATCCGCTCGCACGGCGAACGCGCCGACCGTATCGTCAACGACATGCTCATGATGGGCCGAGGCAGCGCCGGAGCGCAGGCGACCGACATCAACCGCCTGCTCGAGGAACATGCGCGGCTCGCCTACCACAGCGCGAGGGGGACCGATGACGAATTCCAGCTCGACCTCAAATTCGATCTTGATCCGGAGGTCGGGGAAATCGAAGTCATCCCCCAGGACATGGGCCGCGTATTCCTTAACATGGTGAGCAACGCTGGCTATGCGTCGAACGAGACACGGAGTGAGGACCGGCCTAGCGCGACCGACGATTTCCTGCCTACGCTGTGGCTTACAACCCGGCGCAAGGAGGACAGGATCGTGGTGAGCATCCGGGACAACGGAACCGGGATTCCCCCAGATGTCTTGGACAAGATATTCAACCCATTCTTCACGACCAAGCCGACCGATCAGGGCACCGGGCTGGGGCTTGCGATTTCCAATGACATCGTCCGCGAGCACGGAGGCGCCATCCGGGTAAATACCGAAGTCGGCGAGGGTACTGAGATGATCGTTGAGCTTCCGCTGACGCCTTCCGCAGCGCTGCAAGAGGGAGCGGCCGAGTCGGACGGAGCGGCAGGCTCGGGAGTCTCGATGGCGGGACCGATGACCACCGCGCCCGAGGCGCCGCCAGCCTGAGGAAGCGCCGAAAATTACCGAGATGTTCCAGGCAACGTTTTCACGTTATCACTCGGCCCCCTTCTCTCCGAATTCCGTACATACCCAATTTCCAATCGGCCGATAAGGTATCGTCGTGGATTTCGATAAATATGATCTCGATCCGTCGATCTATGACGAGATGTTCCTGCCGAACGGCGTGCCTCGCCAGCATTGCCGAGAGCTCCACGAAACCCTCGGACGGCTCTCAGCCGAGCAACTAGGCAGCATTCAGGAGCGGGTCACGCGCTCGTTCTCGAACGAAGGCATCACGTTCACGGTCTATGGCGACGACGAGGCCGACGAGCGCATCATTCCGGTCGATTGCGTGCCCCGTGTGATCTCGGCCAGTGAGTGGCGGAGTCTCGAGACCGGCCTGACTCAGCGACTCAAGTCTCTCAATCTCTTCCTGGCGGATGTCTACGGCGAGGCCCGGATTGTCGAAGACGGCGTGATACCGGTCGACGTGGTGAGGGGATGTCCGCAATACCGTATCGAGATGCGTGGGTTCTCCGCGCCACACGGTGTCTGGGCGGCAATCTGCGGCACGGACCTGGTGCGGACCAACGACGGTTTCAAGGTCCTCGAGGACAACCTGCGCGTTCCTTCCGGTGTCTCCTACATGATTGCGAACCGAAAGGCGGTGAAGGCGAACCTGCGCCGTCTCTACCGTAGGTCCCAAGTGCGGCACGTGGAAAACTATGGAAGCGTGCTGTTGAAGACCTTGCACGACCTCGCGCCCAGCGGATGCTCGGACCCCTCAATCGCACTGCTCACTCCCGGCGTCTACAACTCCGCCTTTTACGAGCATATGTTCCTGGCAGGTGAGATCGGCGCCGAGTTGGTGGAGGGCCGCGACCTGCTGGTCAACGACGGTTTCGTATACATGCGGACTACCAAGGGCCTGCGGCGGGTCGATGTGATCTACCGGCGCGTGGATGATGACTTC
>JAPOVO010000049.1 GCA_026708165.1 Chloroflexota bacterium
CCGGGAGGGTGGAGAGCAGAGGGCGGGGCCGGTCTTCCTCGGCGGAGAGTATGCGCATTCCCTTGGCGGGGCCGTGCCTGACCGTGGCGGGGTTCGCGCCGAGAAACAACGGGAACGGCGAGACGACCTCGCGGTCGATGACGGCGAACTGGATTCCGATGTGATGGCCGCCGGCGCGCCACGCCCAGGGAGCGTCGCCGGCGGGATCGCCGAAGACGGTGAAGTAGTAGCGGTCGGGGTCGCGGAGGAAGTCGCCGACGAAGTTCTCGATGGCCTCCCACTCGCGAAGGATGACCTCGTGATCGACTATCAGCCTGGCCTGTTTGGAGGCGCGCTCGCCGAGTCCGCTTGTCATCAGGCGCAGGGCGGCGTGGCGCTGAGGCTGGGTCATGTCCCTGAGCGGCAGTCCGTTGCGCACCCACAGCTCGCCGGGGAGCGGCTCGATTCGGGGGAGGCCGTCGCCGTTGGACTCCTTGGCGATGGTTAGGGGGACCTTGCGGTCGGGCAGAAAGCTCCACTGGTAGCGCTCGTCGCTGCCGAAATCGTAGGTGGCGGTCCGGCGCCGTCCGTCGTCGAGCGTATCGAGGAATCGCAGGGCGGCATCGCGCATCGCGCGGGCGGTGGCCGGGGCGTAGTGGGCGGCGGTGAGTTCGGTGGACACTCGGCACTCCTTTGCCACGAAGATGGTGGACTAAGGTTAGCGGCAAACTAGACTATCGGAGTTTGAGACCGAATTGATGCGGCGCACGGGTCGGCCGCTGATGGAGGATGCGTTCAAGCATGATGACATCGGTTAACGGGGATGCGATACGCGTAGGGGTCGTCGGCGTCAGCCGCGGGATGGCGCACGCCGAGCAGGCGTCGAGAGTGGGGATGCAGGTCGTGGCGCTGTGCGATCAGCACGAGAACGCGCTGCGCAAGGCCGGCGAGGCGCTGCAGGTGGCGACCTACACGGACTACGACGAGTTCCTGGGGCATGACCTGGATGCAGTGATACTGGCCAACTTCTTCCATCAGCATGCGCCGTTCGCGGTGAAGGCGCTTCGCAGCGGCAAGCACGTGATGTCGGAGATCACGGCCTGCAAGACGCTGGGGGAGGCGGTCGCGCTGGTGCGAGCGGTGGAGGATACGGGCAACATATACATGATTGCCGAGAACTACGTGTACTTCGCCTACGTGCAGGAGATGAGGCGGCTCTACCAGGCCGGCGAGATCGGCGAGATGCAGTTCGGCGAGGGCGAGTACATGAGTCCGTTTGCGGCGGACGTGTGGAACCGGCTATCGCCAGGCCTGGACCACTGGCGGAACACCATGCCGTCGACGTTTTACTGCAGCCACGGGTTTGGCCCGATCATGTATGTAACCGACACGATGCCGATCAGCGTGAACGCGCTGTCGATCCCGAACTTCGAGAGCGACGAAGAGAACCTGCACGTGCGGCGTTCCGACAAGGCGTCGGTGCGGGTATGCCGCATGGACAATGAGTCGCTGGTATCTCTGAACGGCCACTGGCTGCGCGGACACGGAAGCTGGTATCGGGTGCACGGCACGCGGGGACTGATGGAGAACCTGAGAGACCTCGACCGGCAGGAACAGCTCCGAGTGGTTCACGAGACTTGGGACATGCGAGAAGGCGACGTTCAGGAGAAGGTCTACAAGCCGGAATTTCCGATGCTGGGCGACCTGGCGCAGTCGGCCGGGCACCGCGGCGGCGATCTGTTTACGAACTACTACTTTGCGAAGGCCATCAAAGAGAACAAACAACCGTGGCTGGACGTGTACAAGGGCGTGGCGATGTCGATGGTCGAGATTCAGGGCTGGCGCTCGTGTCTCGAAAACGGGGCGCCGGTCGAGATTCCCGACCTACGGGACGAAGCCAACCAAGCCCGTTACGAGGATGACAACTGGTCGCCTTTTCCGGAGGACCGTGGACCGGGTCAGCCGCCGCCGAGCATCCGTGGCAATGTCGAGCCTCCCGCCGAGAGTATCGCCGCGGCCCGCGAGATATGGCGCAAGACCGGATACGAGACTGACTACGGGCTGCATTAGAAACGGGGAGACTCGCGGTCAAGTAGTTGGAACGGCCCCGGGCGGTTTGCCGCGATCGCGCTGTTGGCTAAGAGGTGCTTTCCAGCGGGCGGGTGGAGCCGCCGCGCAGTGGTCTAACTGCTTGGACGTGGCTTAGGGAGCGACGACAGCTCTATCGACCGGGAAAGGACCTAGATTTCGACGGTGTCGTCGGGTTCGTTGCACGAGAGGAAGCACATCATTAACAGCGGCTTGTCGCCGAATACCGTGAACGTGTGCTGCTGGCCTGACGGGGCATAGAGAAACATGCCGGGTTCGACGGTGTGGACCTGGCCGTCGCCGAAGTCGAACTCGGCGGTCCCCTCGTGGATGACGAAAATCTCCTCGCAGTCGGGATGCGTGTGCATGCGCGGGTGGGTGCCCGGCGGAAGCTGGAGGAGGACCGAGCGGTGGAGGGTGGTTGCGGTCAGGATTTCCCGCCACTCGCCGTTGCCGTTGCGGGCCTTAACCGCCTCGATGGTGTCCGCCTGGCGGTTGTTGGCGCTGGAAGGTGCAGCGTACGGCATCTGAATCGTCATCCCTGATTTTGGTCAAATCCGGCGAATAGCTTACGCGTACTCGCTAACGGAGTCCATTTGAGGGGTATTCAGATGCTCAAGACCACTGGCCCGACCGGAAATCGGGCACTTTGACGGGCGCTCCGCCGTTGGATATCGACTGCTCGGAGAGCAGGCC
>JAPOVO010000152.1 GCA_026708165.1 Chloroflexota bacterium
GGTAGAAGTCCGGCGTCGCGGCGGCGATGTGACTGACCTTGGGCTTGGCACACGTCGCGGAGGAGAATACGAATGCACGAATTCCGGCCCTCGCCGCATAGCTGCCGAGCGACGATCCGGCGTTCCCAGTGGTCACTACGCCGATTCGGTCGAATCCGAATTGCAGGGCCGCAGCGACGGCGGTGACTGTGGAGCGATCTTTGACGGTGCCCGTAGGATTCGACCCCTCGAACTTGACAAGCAATCGGTCCAGACCCATCTCACGGGCGAGTCGCGGAGTTTCGATCAGGGGCGTTTGGCCTTCGCCGAGCGATACGAAGTGGTCGGGGTCTGCTATGGGAAGCAACCGGGCGTAACGCCATAGTCCCGCGCCCTCAAGCCGGCCGAACGGGACCTGGGAGGCGGCGCCGATGTCATATTCGACGTACATCAGGCCTTGGCAGTCGGGGCACGACAGGATGTATTCGAGAGGGTGCAGGTGATCGCAGTCGATGCATCTCAGACCAGTTGCCGCTGTCAACAAGAACCTCCGTTGTGCTGGAACGGCACTAGCGTAGCGTCAGCCTGTTTTCTGACCAAAGAATCCGGAAAGCGCAAGGGCCGCGACCCCGAGGCCGCGGCCCTTGATGAGAGCCTGTGCCGCTAGTTCAGGCTGGCGCTAGCCGCGAGCCTGCCGCGAGTCCGCGCGCAATCCGAGCACTGCGTGGTGCCGGGCAGCAGAGCCAAGCGTGCGGACTCAATGTCGGACCCGCAATCCTGACATACTCCGTCGCTTACCCCCTGAGGGATCGAGCGCAGGGCGGCGTCAATCGCCGCTCTGGTCTGCCGCTCGCTTTCTTCCCGTCCGAGGTCGGCCAGACCATCGATTCTTACTTCGGCCATGATTGGCCTCCTTTCATCGAATAATGACTTGGATTCAGACCGGTAGACCGGGGAGCCAGGACCGCCCGATAACCGGGTCGCCCTTGCCTGGGCCCATCGATTCGCGGCGACCTGCGTCGCCATCCCTTACAAGCCGGCAAAAGCCAAAGCGCAAACTCGCACTCAGTCCGCAGGCGGGCCCGTAAGGACGCCCACAGGTATGTACGCATTCTCGAAGGCTTGGGTTTCGCCAACTCGAAGACGGGCACGGAAGTCCCGTCGCAAGTTTTACGTTCGATTGAAGCCAGGCAAGTAACAACGCCCATCTGATGCCATTCGTCCTTGAATCGCTATACCGCTCTGTATAGCTATATTGGAATGTAAGACTTGAGTGTGCGTTTGTCAAGAGATTTGTCGGATGGCGCGGAGATATTTTGAGGGGAGCCGAACGTTGGCTCCTTGCGCCTAGCCGAGCTTGTAGATTCGCGCGAGGTTGTCGCCGAGCACCAGTTCCAGAGCGCGGTCTTCCAGACCGGCGCGGCGTATCGACTCGACGGCGAGGTCAGGGTACGCGGTGGGTGCGTTGGAGCCGAATACCACCCGCTCCGCGCCTGCTTCGGCTACGGCCCGCGCGATAGTGCCCGGCTCGAAGGAGGCAATTGTGGTGCCCAAGAAAATGTTGTCACGGAGCAGGGCCGCCTGGATCGCCTGCTCGACCCAGTAGCGGTGACCCATGTGGTCCATGATGATGGGGACGTGGGGATGTCTTCCGGCAAGCTCGGCGATCTCAAGCGGGTGCGCGGGGGTGCCTTGCGAGTGTACGGTCACGGGAACGTCGAGGCTGGCCGCCATTTCCATCAGCGGATCGCATACCTCGCTCGAAATCAGATATCCATGTCTCGGCGACATGAGCTTGAGGCCCTTCATGCCTCGATCGCGGACAAGCCGCTCGAACTCGTCATAGGCTTCTTGTCCGAGATTGGGATTGACGCAGGCGCAGGGAATTATTCGCTCGCTTTCCTTCGACGCCTGGATAACAAGCTCGTTCGCGGGACGGGTCTCGATTGCGGGCATCAGGACGACCATCTCGATTCCGGCGTCGTCCTCCAGCTTGAGGAGCTCGGCGACGCTTCCATCCGATCCCAGATAAGCTTCGAAATCGCCCGTCATCGTCTATCACCTCAGTTCCAGGTCGCGACGACTCCATAATCGCGCCCCATCTTTTCGAGCACTGCCAGCTCTTCGGGCCGGAAGGGTATGCCTTCGGCCAGACGTTTTTCCTTCGTCAACCATTCGATTTCGCCCGGCGCGTAAACCCGGTCGAAACCCTTGCGGGGCCGGATCCCGCGCAGCAGGCGAACGTGACTGTCCACCGCGTTCTCGAACTCGCCGACGGGGATGAATTGCCTTACGTCAATGGCGAGAAAGAAGTGGTTAGAAGCGTCGGCGGACCGGTCGTCGATACCTTCGGCCAAGCGCACGATCGAGGGCTTTGTTCCACTTAGACTGCCAGTGAGCGAGTCGAGAATCACGCCCAGGCCGTAGCCTTTCGGTCCGCCCGCGGGCAGAACGGCCTCCGCCTTGGCCGGATCGGTCACGTCGTTGCCCTCCTCGTCGATGGCCCAGCCCATCGGGATCGACTCGTTTCGAACCTGCGCCATAGCGATTTTTCCGAATGCGACCACACCCGTGGCCATGTCGAGAAGGATGGGGAACTCGCGACCGGCGGGCACGGCCCATGAAAGGGGAAGGTTGCCCTGCGACGGTTCGATTCCCCCGTAAGGAGCGGTGTTGACGCCGGGTCCGTTGGAACAGGTAAAGCCGATCATTCCCTGGTCGGCCGCCATCATCGACCAGTAGGCGGCCGCTCCGTAGTGCCGGCTGTACCGGGCGGTTAC
>JAPOVO010000346.1 GCA_026708165.1 Chloroflexota bacterium
TCTCGAGCGCGTACTGCGTGGCGCCCGCGAGCTTGAGCCGCTCGGCTTCATCGAGATCCCGTCCAATCTGCCCGCCGACGACGCTGCCGAGCAGCACGCCCGCGAAGGTGGCGAGCGCCTGCCCGCTTCCCTTGCCGACCTGATGGCCGATGACGCCGCCGCCGATCGCGCCTATCACCGAGCCGAGAACCTCGTTGTCGTTGCTCGCGTAATAGACCGCGCAATCATCGCCCGTCGAATGATAGACGTAACGCTCGCGCGGGTAGGACCGATAGATGACGCGCGGGCCGGTCCAGACAGGATAGCCGTACCAGACGGGCGCAACGACGCTCGGGCCGTACCAGTAGTGATGGCGAACGATAGTGCGGGGACGGCGGTGACGGCGATGCCATTTGCGATGCTGACGCGCCTTGTGGTGTCGATGCGATTTATATTTATGATGCCGCTTGATTCCGTGACGCCTGCCTTGACGCTTATCCGCCGCAGCGTCGTTCACCAGAAAAACGACCGCCAAAACGCTCAACGCGATGGAGAGTCCTAAACGCCTCATCTAGCCATCCTCCCTTGATACTTTTCCATGCGCCCGGAAAAGACGTGACCGGCGACTCGCCTATTATACCTTTCGACGACGCAGGGTTCCATCCCGGTTAAGGTATTGATATTTCTGGAATTACCGTAGTTGATACCGAAGCGCCCCCACTCCTCTCCAGATAGTCCGCTACGAGCCGACTTCTATCCGAATTCGGCAGTGGTCACTCGAACCCCACTCATCGACGCCGTTCATAGCGCGGACGGTCACGCCCTCGTGGAATCCCCGCGAAGCGAAGACGTAATCGAGCTGATTTTGAGCGGTCATCGGAGATTGCCTCGAAGCAAAATAGGTCGGAACGTTCTTCGTATCTTCAGGCAAGCCTTGCGGCGTGGGCTTCGCCCGCCTGCCGTCCGGGTGCTGCGGCCCGATGAACTCCAGACCCAGCGCGTCCATGCGCTCGAAGATCGTGCGGTCCCGCGCCGGTAGCGCCAGCCGGTTGTCGTCCGTCGCGCCATATATCGTGTTGAGGTCACCGGCCGCCAGAATACGGTGCGTTGAAGGATCAATAGCGCCGATGAAAGCGGATAAATCCGAGGTGATTCGGTGGGCTGAGGCGTCCTGGTAGCCAACCCCCCATTTCGACTTAGTGGTGACATGGGGCTTGAGCCAACGCGCATACATCGACACCGCGATGAACGGCTCTCCTTTCGCCGGAATCACCCTGGCGGCGGCGATGGTGCCGATGCCACTGACCGGGATTTCATCGCGCTTCGCTACGCTGATTGGGAAAATACGCTTGAACCATTCGACCCCGACGCGTTCTGAGAGTTTCACGATCATCGCCCCCCTGTCGTAGAGTCCCTCCTCCCAAGGTTCCCAGTAGTCTTGAGGCCCGGCTTCGACCGGATGGGCCGGATCAGACGGCGGCGCATCCGCCTCCTGCAGCAAGGCGACGTCCACGTCCATCTCCAGCAGTTCCTCCCAAGGCTGTCTTCGCTTGGCAATGTTCCAGCACAAGATGCGCGTCATGGCGATGTATTCACTCCGGTCATTCTTAGACGGTTTTAATCGGGCAGGTCGGACGCGGGTACTTGTTCGGTTAATTCATGCAGGCCAGTATAGATGCAGCCATTCTCGAATCAAAGGCCTCACAACACGCGGTCGTCGAAAAACCCGTTTCGGGAGCGGGGTATTTTCTTCTCTTGAGGACAATTAAACCGATCGTTCATAAACGGACTTGACGCCCGATGAGGCCTTATGAGACTTTGGTATCCCGTCAACGGGGGAAAACAGAGCGGCTGCGGACCCCGATGGACGGAAAAGGCCGGGCGATGCAAAAAGATAGCCCAAAACGGCGCTGCGGCGCTGTGGGAAAGACACATGACACCGTATGAGACCTACAGCCTCATTGGGCAATATATTGGCCTCGGGTTGATATTCTACGGAATATGGCAGATGCAACGCGGCACGGAATACAGGGAGCGCGAGAGCGTCCGCCGCCATGAAGAGAACATGCGAAGGCTCGATGAAAGCATGGAGGGGATGAGGGCACTCATCGAAGGGCAAAAGGTGCTCATCAAGCGAACCGGAGGCTGAATCCGGAACCCGCCGTTTATTATCCAACCTTTGTGATGTCCCTGTTTTCAAAATGAGACACTACCGAACTCCCACAAACTTTGAAGATTCCCGTCCCCGCCTGTAGAATCGCCCTCCTGCGGAATCACACCATCTTTCAGGAGGATTCGGGTTCGATGAGCGAAGGCGTCGCGTTTGAAAAATGGGAAGTCGGGAGCAAATTCACCACCCGGGGCAGGACCATCACCGAGACCGACGTGGTGAACTACGTTAACCTCGTGGGCTATACGGAAAGCCTGTTCCTCGACATGGAATTCTTGCGGGGGAAAGGCCACGAAAGACGCATGGCGCCGGCCCTTTTCACCTGCGGAATTGCGGATACCCTGATCGTCCAGACGGGCGTCCTGCACGATTACGCGATAGCGCTCCTGGGCGTGGACGGCCTCGTGGCGCGCGCGCCGGTCTACGTGGGCGATACGCTCACGGTGGAAGTCGAGACGACCGACGTGCGCCCCTCCAGAAGCAGGCCCGACCGCGGCGTCGTCTCCACGCATCAGCGGGTGCTCAACCAGAACGGCGAGGTCGTACTCGAATACGACGTGAAGCGCATGCTGTTAAGAAGCGACGCGTGAGGCG
>JAPOVO010000248.1 GCA_026708165.1 Chloroflexota bacterium
TTCCGGGCGAACACGGGAATGTCGTGGTCGACCACCAACGCGGCGGCCACTTCGTCTTGCGTGCTGAGCGGATTGGACGCGCAAACCGCAACCTCGGCGCCGCCGGCCGCGAGCGTGCGCGCCAGGTTCGCCGTCTCGGTGGTGACGTGCAGGCAGGCGCCGACTCTGACGCCTTCGAGCGGGCGTTCGGCCTCGAACCGGCGCCGTATGGTGGCCAGGACGGGCATCGACGCGTCCGCCCAGTCAATCATGTCGGCGCCCTGGGCGGCGAGAGCAAGGTCGTTTATATCGTGTGCTATGCCGTTAGATGTGCTCATGCGTTGGCTCCTTGGGCCGGATGCTAGTTGCTTCTTTCAATGTCCACCTGAGAAAACCGCAAAAAATCCTGATAGCGCTTGTCGATCTCGCCCGGGTCCGCCGCCGCAAGCCCTTCGGCTCCGAAGCTCTGGACGGCCAGCGAAGCCAGCACGCTTCCATGAACCACGGCCCGTCTCAAAGACTGCTCACTCACTTTATCCTCTCGGGCCAGATAACCGACCAGTCCTCCCGCCAGCGAGTCGCCCGCGCCGGTTGGATCTCTCACTTCCATAAGCGGATAGCCGGCCACGAAAAACCATCCCTCATGGGTCTTCATCGCCGCCCCGTACGCGCCGCGTTTGACCACGACGGCGCGCAATCCGCCTTCCATCATGCGCTCTACAGCCTGCGGAATGCTGTAGCACCCGTTATATAAACGTACTTCTTCTTCGTTTATTACGGCCACATCTGATCTTGCGAAGACTTCTCTCACCAGCTCGGGCGCACCGTCCAGCCAGAAGTTCATCGTGTCGACGACGACCAACTCCGGATTTTCGAGCTGGTCCAGCACCTTTAGTTGGATGACCGGGTCGACGTTTCCGAGCAGAACGTAACAGCCGCTGCGATAGCTCGCAGGCAGCTCGGGATCGAATTGCGTTAGGACGTTCAGGTCCGTGAAAGTCGTGTCGCGGTCGTCGTAGTTGGCGTGATAGCGCCCGCCCCATCGAAACGTCTCGCCGGCGGCGACCTCCAGTCCGGCGAGGTCGATGCCGCGGTCGCTCAGCAGACTTTGCCGCTCGGCGGCGAAGTCCTCTCCGACGATGCTTACGAGGCCGGTCGGAGCGTGAAACGCCGACGCGATCGAGGCGTAGGTGGCGGAACCTCCCAGCACTCCCCGGGCCTCCTCGAACGGCGTTTCGATGTCATCGATTCCGATAGTGCCGACAACAAGAGCTCTCAATGGAAAAACACCGGCCTGGTCGTTCTAGGGCCTACGACAGGTACTTGCCGATCAGGAGATCGTGCTTTTGGCGAAGCTCCGCGGGAATCTTGTCCGGCCGGGTCATGATCGCCATCTGCAGCGCGGCCTGGCAGCCGCAGGCGTCGTCGAATCCCGCGAGCTTTTGCGCGAGGCCCCGGACCGCCGACTTGGCCATGTCCACGTTCTTGCCGAGGTTTTGCACGACCATCTCCACGCTGACGGGTTCGCCCTTCCAGACGTCGTAGTCGGTGGACATAGCCAGCGTCGCGTAGTGCAGCTCGGCTTCGCGAGCCATCTTCGCCTCGGGAATGGCCGTCATGCCTATCACGTCGACGCCCCAGCCGCGGAATATCTCCGATTCCGCCTGGGTGGAGAACTGCGGTCCCTCGATGCAGATGTACGTGCCGCCACGGTGGACGGTGGCGCCCGCCGCCTCGGCGGAGCCTGCAACCAGTCCGCTCAGCGTCGGGCAAAACGGATCGGCGAAGCCGATGTGGATGACCAGCCCCGCCTCGTTGAAAAAGGTGGTGTCCCGCTCCCGCGTCCGGTCGAAGAGCTGGTCGGGCACGACCACGTGCAAAGGCTCGATTTCTTCCTTCATGCTCCCGACGGCACTTATGGAAACCAACCACTCGACGCCCAGCGACTTGAAACCCCAGATGTTGGCCTTGACGTTGAGGGCGGTCGGAGGAATCGCGTGCCCCTCGCCGTGTCGAGGCAGAAACGCCACGGGCAGGCCGTCCAGCTCGCCCGTTACGTAGTCGCCGCTCGGACTCCCAAACGGCGTATCGACGGTGACCGTGCGGACGTTGGTGAGGCCCTCCATCTCATAGAACCCGCTGCCGCCGATGACTCCCAGCCGCGCCGTGGCGGCACCCGCGACGGAGCTCATCCGACGGGAACCGCGGGCGATCTAAGCCGCTGGAGCGATTCCAGGTACGGCGGACGGGCGACTCCGGCCTCGGTGACTATTCCGGCGATCAGTTCCGCCGGAGTCACGTCGAAGGCGGGGTTCGCGACCGAGGCGTCGGCGTCGGCCCAAAGGAAACCGCGAAAGCCTCTCACTTCGTCTCCGCGGCGCTCCTCTATCTCGATGCCGCTCCCGCCGGGCGTGTCGAAGTCGATGGTCGTAAAGGGCGCGGCGACGTAGAACGGGATGCCATGATGCTTCGCCAGAACCGCCGCCGAGTAGGTGCCGATCTTGTTGGCGGTGTCTCCGTTGGCCGCGATCCTGTCGGCGCCGACGATGGCCATGTCGATTTTGCCCCGGCTCATGAAGTGTCCGGCCATGTTGTCGGTAATCAGCGTGTACGGGACCCCCCAGCTTGCAAGCTCCCAGGCCGTGAGCCTGGCGCCTTGCAGCAGCGGCCTGGTCTCGTCGACGAAGACGTGTATCCGTTTTCCCTGTTGATGGGCCTCGTGCAAGACCCCAAGCGCCGAGCCGTAGTCGATGGTCGCCAGC
>JAPOVO010000393.1 GCA_026708165.1 Chloroflexota bacterium
TAGCGGCAATCCGCTGGTGTGCGCCGCGGCCAAGGTAGTGACCGAGAAGGTACTCGAACCGGCGTTTCTCGATTCGGTCAATTCGAAGGGCGACGCTCTTCGGCAGGCGCTCGAGAGTCTCCGGTCAACCGGCAAGGTCGTCGACATTCGCGGGATGGGACTTCTGCTCGGCTTTCAGCTCGATTCGGTTGAGACCGCCGACGCTCTGATCGCGGGCGCTCGCGATAATGGCCTGCTTATTATCAAGGTCTCCGCCGATACCGTTCGCATGGTGCCGCCGTTGACGGTCTCGGAGAGCGAAATCGATGCAGCGGCGGGCATAATCCGGAACGTGTTACTCAGTCTTTAGCCGGAGTTCTTCGACACAAGCGAGATTGCTCAATTGGATAAAGTTGTACTCGCCTATTCGGGCGGCCTTGACACCTCCGTATCAGTCCGCTGGATCCAGGAAAAATACGATCTCGATGTTGTAACGCTCACCATCGACCTGGGACAGGAGCGGGAGCTCGACGGCGTCCGCGAGCGGGCGCTTAAATCCGGCGCCATTGAAGCGCGGCTGATCGACGCCAAAGCCACGTTCGTGGAGCATTTCATCTGGCCCGGATTGCAAGCCGGGGCCGTCTACGAAGATTCGTACTATCTCGCGACTGCGTTGGGACGCCCCCTCATAGCCTGGCTTCTCGTCGACACCGCCCACGAAGTCGGAGCGACCGCCGTCGCGCACGGCTCGACCGGCAAGGGCAACGATCAGGTCAGATTCGACGTCTCGGTGGCTACTCTCGATCCCGACCTCCGCGTCATCGCTCCCGTGCGCGAGTGGAAGATGACGCGCGACGCCGAGCTTGAGTATGCGGAAAAGCACGGCATCGAGGTGCCGATTACCAAAGAAAGCCCCTACAGCGTCGACGAAAACCTTTGGGGCCGCAGCATCGAGGCCGGTCCCCTCGAAGACCCCTGGCAGGAGCCGGCGCGCGACGTGTTCGAGTGGACCGTCGATTCGAGCGAAGCTCCTGACGATCCGGCCTACGTGGACATCGAGTTCGAAAGCGGGATACCGGTGGCCCTCGACGGCGAGAAGCTCGACGGAGTCGAATTAATCCAGAGGCTGCACCGTCTAGGCGGCAGCCACGGCGTCGGCAGGACCGACCACATCGAGAACCGACTGGTGGGAATCAAGTCGCGTGAAGTCTACGAGGCCCCCGCCGCCGAGATTCTGCACAGCGCGCACCGGGAGCTGGAAAAGCTCACGCTGTCCAAGGACCAGAAGCGGTTCAAGAATCACGTCTCCAACGCCTACGCCGACATGGTCTACAACGGCCAGTGGTTTTCAGCGCTGCATCGCGAGCTTGCGGCCTACCTGAAAGTTAACCAAGAGCACGTAACGGGGAAGGTCAGGGTCAAGCTGCACAAAGGCTCCTGCACCGTCGTGGGACGCGAGTCGCCGAAGAGCCTCTATCAAATGCACCTTGCAACCTACGGGCAGGAGGATGCTTACGACCACGACGCCGCAATCGGGTTTATAAAGATCCACGGTCTTAGTCAGCAGACCCAAGCGCGAATTCAGCTTGGCAGCCCCGGCCAAACACCCATCCTGCAGACGCCAGCCGACGACGAATGACGCTCTGGAAGGGCCGCTTTGGAACTGGAGGCGGCTCGGAAGCGATCAAATTCACCAGTTCGTTTCAGTTCGACCGGCGGTTCTATAGAGAGGACATCGCGGCCAGCATCGCCCACGCCGAGATGCTCGGCGCAACCAGAATCATCTCAGCCGAGCAATCCAGGGCGATCGTCTCCGGGTTATCCCGTCTCCGGCTGCTGATCGACGAGCAAGGGTTTCCCGACGACGCCGACGATGAAGACATCTTCAGCTTCGTCGAAAGGCGCCTGGGTGAAATGATCGGCGATCCCGCCCGCGCCCTCCACACCGCGCGCAGCCGCAACGATCAGGTCGCTACGGATTTCCGCCTCTACGTTAAGGGGCTATGCCGCAGGATGGCGCTCGCGATCTGCGGACTCGACGCGTCGATCGTCTCTCTGGCCGCAAGACATCCTGACGCGATCACCGCCGGCATGACCCATCTTCAGGTTGCGCAGCCCGTGCTCTTCGCCCATCAACTCATGGCCTATCACGAAATGCTTAGCCGTGACCTGGACCTCCTGGACGCGGCGTTCGACCGCGCCGACGTGCTCCCGCTCGGCGCCGGTGCGCTGGCTGGCGTCCCATATCCGGTGGAGCCTGAGCGCGTTGCCAGGTCGCTCAAGTTCGGCAAGATCGCCGCGAATAGCATGGACGCCATATCAGACCGCGACTTCGTGCTCGACTTCCTGTACGCGGCGACGTCAACCGCAATTCATTTGTCACGGATCGCCGAGGATATCTGCGTTTTGAACTCTCAGCCGTTCTCGGCTCTTGCCATAAGCGACTCCTATGCCACCGGTAGCAGCATAATGCCCCAGAAGAAGAACCCCGACGTGGCGGAGCTGGCACGCGGCAAGTCTGGTCGGATAATCGGCAGATTCACGGGCTTGCTCGCGACGATGAAGGGCCTACCCCTCACCTACAACCTCGACATGCAGGAGGACAAGGAGGCGGTCTTCGACGTTGAAGACAACATCCTTCCGGCGATCTCCACCCTGGGCGGTCTCTTTGCCACCCTGCAAATCGACCAAAATCGGATGCTGGAATTAGCGTCGATGGGCAGCTCCTCCGCCACCGACCTGGCCGACTACCTGGTAG
>JAPOVO010000195.1 GCA_026708165.1 Chloroflexota bacterium
CCCCGGTCTTCGATATGCGCGTAGAGTCCATATAGGCAGATTGGCAGATCAGGTCGCGAACGCTGGATACGATTGACCGCCTCCAGCGCCAGCCGCATCGCCGTGTGCATCGGCACCGAAAACGCGACCCCGTCCGCCCATTCGACGTCGGACTCGTCCCACTCCTGCACCGACAAGTCGCGGCAGCGCACGGCATGACCGGCGCTCCTCAGTGCCGCCGCCGGCGAAGCGACATGCAGCGGCTGATGCCCCAGGTCGTAAGTGGAAATCAGCAGAACCTTCATGGATTCAAGCCTACTACGCGGTCACCGCTTCGGTTCCCTCTCCCCCAACGGAACACCCTCTGCCCGTCGACGTACCAACCGCTGCCCCTCGACGGAATAACCCTCTCCTTTGAGGGAAAACTCCCTCTCCCTTGACGGAATACGCCCTCTCCCTTGACGGGAGAGGGTTGGGGTGAGGGTGAAGAATTCCGTGCACCCTGAGCCTGCCTGCCCTGAGCCTGTCGAAGGGGTCGAAGGGCGCACGGAAGTAAACCACCTACATCCCATCCGTCATTCCCGCTCCCCCACTCGTCATTCCCGCGAAAAGCCTGCCCTCGACCCGATCGGGGGCGGGAATCCATCCCCTCCCCCATCCACGCCCAACCATGCAACCCAGCCAAAAAAACCTGCCCCTTACTACGCCACGGGGCCGGAATCCACACCACTCAACCAATCGAGACCCCGAGCTTCCCATACGCCGTCCTCAACGCTTCCTCCGCCTCGTCCGGCGTCTCCGCCTTTGCGAACATGAACCCCAGGTACCGGTCCGCCTCGGGCAGCGGACGCACTTCCCGCCCGACGGGAATCGTAATCTCCAGCCCGGTAATTCCCGGCACCATCTCCGCGTCCTCCCGGCCGCTCACCTCTTGCAGACAACCCGCGCGCGGGATCGGCAGCATCATCACCCCCGCCGCCGCCGACAGTTTCAGATCCGTAACCGCCAGTCCCAGCGCATGACGCAATATCAGCTCCTCCAGGCTCACTCCCAGCCCGAACCGCAGCGTTCTGGCGCACAGCCCGCCAATCGACCGCGCCGCAAGTTCCAGTAACCAGACCCCGGAGCCGTTGAACCGCGCCTCCGCGTGAATCGGCCCTTCGGTCAGTCCAAGCTCCTCGACTGCCTGTTCCATCGCCTCGACAATCGCGTCCTGCTCCCGTCGCGAATGCCGCGACGGCGTCGTATAAATCGTCTCCTCGAAATACGGCCCTTCCAGCGGGTCCGGTTTGTCGAAGATCGCCAGCACTTCCAGCCGTCCGCCCCTCAGCAGACCCTCCACCGCGACCTCTATTCCAGGAATGTAGCTCTCGACGAGTATGCGATGCTCGTCGTCCGCTTCCGACTCCTCGAGAATCGCAACGATCCGCCTGGCCGCGTCTTGAGCGGTCTCTGCATCATCCACGCGAATCACCCCGCGGCTCGCCGACAGCGACACCGGCTTCAGCACGCACGGAAACCCGATCCGCTCGACCGCCGCCACCGCCTCCGCCGCACCCCTGGCAAGCTCGAACTCCGGCTGATTCACGGCGCTGTTCGAAAGCGCCTCCCTCATGCCCGCCTTGTCGCGGGTCAAGGCCACCGACTCTGGCGAGTTGTGCTTCAGTCCAAGCAGTTCCGCCGCCAGCGCCGCTGCCAGCACCCCCTGGTCGTCAACCGCCACCACAGCGTCGACCGGCATCTCTCGACAGTTTTCGACTATCGCCTCCGCCGCCGCCTTTGGATCGTCGAAGTCCAGCTCCAGCGCCCGCGCTCCCATCGCGTCGGCGAGCGCCTGCTCCTGGTTTGAGCCGACTACGACCTCCGCGCCCAGTGTCCGGGCCGCGTCGATGAAATCGGTCGCTCGGTAGGTAGAAGTTGGTAGAAGCAAAAGCACGCGGGCCATTAATCGCTATCATAGGGTAGCCGGGCCGGGCGCCGGTACGCGTTGGCGCCGAAGCCGCTGGAGGAGCCATGACTGAGAACTCTGGAAATAGCAGCGGTCCCAAAATGAAGGTCACCCAGACCGCGCTTGAGATCGCCATGCACGCCCGTGATCAGGAGATCGGATCGGAAAGCCACGGCCTCTGGATGGAGCTTGCCGACACGCAAAACGGCAAGCGCGAGTTCAGCATGTATTTCCGCCCCGTCGAAGATGCCCAACCCGACGACTTCGTTCGGCATCACGCCGGGATCGCCATCATCCTTCCGGCGCTCAGCGTCGAACGATTGGCCGGCGGCCCCACCGTCTTCGTCACCAGCGTCCTCGTCGAAAAGGGTCTCGGCCTCACCGACGAGGAGGACGACGATTACGAGGCGCTCGACCTCATGCCCAGCAGTCCCGCCATACCTGCCGCCCCAGCGGCACCCGACGTCGGTCGCCTCTCAGGCAGCGTGGCGCAGCGAGTCGTCCAGACGCTTAATCAGCAGATAAACCCGTCCATCGCCGTCCACGGCGGCAGAGCCGACCTCGTCGCCGTCGAAGGCGATACCGCCTACCTGCGCCTCTCCGGCGGATGCCAGGGCTGCGGACTCGCCACCGTCACCCTCTCGCAGGGAATCGAAGTCGCCATGAAGAGCGCCGTCCCCGAGATTCAACACGTCGTCGACGTAACCGACCACTCCGCCGGCCAAAACCCCTACTTCGAACCCTCGAAGAAATAGCCCCGCCCGGGCACCGGGGGGCCGACGCGTGAGGCC
>JAPOVO010000235.1 GCA_026708165.1 Chloroflexota bacterium
ATCGCGTGTTCCATCGCGCGCCTTCGATTCTTCATCTCGCTGGCCATCGAACAGGAACAGGACGAGTCGGTTGACAACTTGGGAATCACGCCCCTTCCGAATCTCGACACGCGCATCGTGGCGGCGTCCACCCTGCTGGGCTTGAGTGAAGAACAACGGACCTTCCCAGGGGACCGGGCACACGACATCGATGAGCGTCTCGTCGCCAACCGGGAACGGCACTTCCACGCGAGGTCCAGGCCTGAAAAGCTGGACTGCACCAGGAGGGACAAAGCTCTCCGGAAGGCTCTGGCCACGGAGTTGCGCAAAGCAGGATTCTCCGAGAGTGTCGCGACGAAGATCGCCGACTGGGATCCATACGACCAGAACGCCAGCGCCGATTGGTTCGAGCCACGATTCATGTTCGGCGTGAGAGAGGGCTTCGACATCCTCATCGGCAATCCACCGTATGTGCGAGCCGACTTCCCGGATGATCGGCACAAGGAGCTCCGCGAACGCATCATGGAGAGCGGACGATACGAGACCCTATGGGAAAAGTGGGATCTCTTCGTTCCCTTCATCGAGAGAGGCTTTCGGCTCTTGAGGCCCGGCGGCGCGATCACGTACATCGTCTCCGACGCCTACTGCCACGCCAAGTACGCGGAGAAGTCCCAGCGCTGGTTCCTGAGCAATGCCCGCATCGTTCGTCTGGACTTCCTGAGCAGGCTACGTGTCTTCGAGGCGGCCGTGAGGAATGTCGTCTTCGTGTACCAGAAGACGGATGGCCGGCAGAACCGGCCGGAGCGCAGGGTTCACGACGGGAGCTTCGGGCGGACTACCCAACTGCCCACCAATCGACAAGGCAAACTGACGCCGCGACAGTTGTTCTTCCCCGAGGACACCGCTTCACCTTGGTCGGAGGGGCACGGGAATCCCACAGTGCCGCTGGAGGGGATCTGCTACATCAGTAAAGGGATGGTCGCCCACGCCCACGAGAAGCGTGCTCCCGGGGAGTTTCGCTTGGAGGACTTAGTAGCTGATGTGCGAGACGAACGGCATCCGAAGCGGTATGTGGAGGGGAAGCACTTGGCGCGATGGCTTCCGGCGACGCATAGATGGCTCGAATGGGGTACGAATCGGTGCCCCAGCCTGCTCAGTCGCCCCACGTTTCCCGAGATGTACGAGGTCGACGAGAAGCTGATCTCGGCAGACATGGCTGCCGGTGCTTCGCAGTTGCGCGTTGCCTACGACTCGTCGAAACTGCTACACAACCACTCAGCTTGGTCCTTCGTGCGGTGGACGGATCTGCGGAAAGTCCGCAATCGCTCCATCAAGCGGAAGACGCGTTATAGGGACGAAAAGCCGAAGCGCCCGGACCTGCCGCTGCGTGAGGATCTGGAGGAAACCAGCAGCCGATTTCAGATCACGTTCCTCCTCGGCGTCATGAACTCCACGCCAGCCCGGGACTTCCTGCTCGCGAATCGTCGCAGCAACATCCATCTCTATCCGGACGACTGGGCCAAACTGCCGATTCCGGATTGCACAGAAGCGGAGCAGACCGAGGTCGCGCGCATCGTGGACGCCATTCTGATGGCGAAGGATTCGGACATCGGAGCCGATGTCAAAGCCGAAGAGGACGACTTGGATCGCGTAGTGCTGAACCTCTACGGATTACAGGCACAGAAGGAATAGCACCGCTCGTTCCTAGACAAGATTCTTACAACTAGCCGACCAACGGTGCGGGGTCTAATCTACAAGACAGGAGACTCCCGTTCGTCGAGTTTCGAGATCACTCAGTCACTGCCCTCGTCAGAATCGTCCGCAGACATCCCGACATAAAGCCGAATGATATTGTCCGATTCGGGGTTCATGGCGATGTATTCTATCGCCTCCACGGTAACGTTGAATCCAATTTTAGTTCCGTGTTCAGTCAGCTTTGAAGGGGGCGATTTCGTTTGCTCCCACTCGTTTCGATCTCTCAGGTCTGCGAGCACCGCATTCCTGTCCTCCTCCGGCATCCTTGAAATGATACCTCCGATTGCGTGTACCAGAGCATTGAGGGTACCCGAAAAGTCGTCGGAAGTTACCAGTGCCATGGTTAAATCTCCTTTTTCGCTAGCGATTAGTTTCCTGTAGCCAATTTCCGTAACCCCTGACCGCTTCTTGTCTCTGTCCGCTCTGTGATTACTCGCGTACCACGCGGCCAAGGGAGTCGATTATGGGCTAGATGGTTAGTCAAATGAGTTTCGTACTCTTCTCTTGCTAGGGGGCAATCGACAAGATCACAGAAATCCGATAAACTCAGCGCACACTGTTCGGCCATTCTTTTCAGAAGCCCGGTTCCAACATCCTTACCTCCACGACCATGTGACAGCTTTGTCCAGATATGGGTCGGTTTTCCTGAAGGTGTGAAACGGAGACGTCTGTGATCGACATGGTCGAGGACGAAGCCCTTCCTGATCAGCCCTCGTTCAACCTCAGAGCGGGAATACACTCTAGCCATTGTCAGGAAGGTATCTCATGACAGAATCCCGCATCTTCCGGGCCTCGTAGGTGAGTTCGTCGGGTGCATCGGCTTGCATGCTCAAGGCGAGTTCCGCTGCTTCATGCCTGAAGTCCGAGATTGCCGAATCGAGATTGTGGCCGGTACCCAAGAGGCTCCATGGTTCCCGTTTGACCACCACCCCCAGATCGTCGCTTTCTGGCCAGGCGCCCCATCAACCGCAATTTATGA